>NZ_JAAHHU010000034.1:0-60337 GCF_010672095.1 Moorena sp. SIO3I6
GCAAAATTACCCCAGCATTCAACTGGGCGGCAAGATTGGCAAAATCCATAGGCTTTAATGATATGATCTATGGTTATTTCAGTATCCAGATTAACTTTCTTATCATATCGGTGATTGTAGCTAGTTGAGCAAAGGGCTTGTATGGCTTGGAGATTGGACAAAGGAGAATTCAGTATTTATGCCGTTTCACTGCCCTCTGTGCCACGGTAAGGTGAGACTAGCTATGTCGTACACCGGATCAATGTTACCGTTGAAGGCAACGAACGAATTGTTTACAAATCTTTGAGCAGCAGTTATAGGAATTGGGATCGGGGTGTACTTAGGGTGTTAACGGTGCTCTATTGGTTAGCCATCACTACATGAGCTGTTCGTGGTTTACCTCTAGATAAAGATTATTTCTGGCACAATCCGAAAAAGTAGGGTCTACTGCTGAAGCGCATATTAAGTAGCCCTTAAATGCCCGTACCTATGGTCGAGTTGCCTCACTCCCTTTCCCACACAGTTGCCCCTTGTTCGTGTTAGCCTGCGACACAAGTAGCGTACTGTAGAAATTAATAGGCAAGCTTATACTGCCATCAGGGGGTTCTACGTTAATGCTGGAAAACTATGCTGGAACACGATGCTGGAAAACCATACCCACACTCAGTAGGGGGGAAGTATACTGGCTTACTCCCTCGACCTTTGACAAATAGTATTTAAATTAGACTATTCAACACCGCCGCTATTGTTGAAACTCCGATGACAACCCTTGTAATTGTCGAATCTCCTACTAAAGCTCGCACCATTCGGAACTACTTACCTTCTGGTTACCAGGTCGAAGCCTCCATGGGTCACGTCCGTGATTTACCTCAATCAGCTAGTGAAATCCCCGAAAAATACAAGGGGGAAAAGTGGGCTAAGTTTGGGGTGAATGTGGACGCTGACTTTGAACCGCTTTACCTGGTGCCTAAAGACAAGAAACAGGTTGTCCAGCAGCTAAAAGCAGCTCTCAAAGATTCTGATGAACTGATTTTGGCTACGGATGAAGACCGAGAAGGGGAAAGTATTAGTTGGCATTTGTTACAAATCTTAAAGCCCAAAGTGCCAACTAAGCGGATGGTATTTCACGAAATCACTAAGGATGCTATTCAAAATGCCCTACAAAACTGCCGTGAGATTGATGATCAGGTGGTAAGAGCTCAGGAAACAAGGCGGATTCTTGACCGACTCGTGGGCTACACCCTCTCACCCCTGCTGTGGAAAAAAGTGGCTTGGGGCTTATCAGCTGGTCGGGTACAGTCTGTAGCAGTACGGGTGTTGGTAACTCGAGAACGGCGACGCCGTGCCTTCCGCAAGGGCACGTATTGGGATTTGAAAGGGATTCTAGAAGCAGGAAGTGCCTTTGACACTAAGCTAGTAACCCTGGATCAGGTTAAAATTGCTACCGGTAGTGATTTCGATGCCAATACAGGTGACATTATCCAAGGTAGGCAGGTCAAATTGTTGAGTGAAGTGGAGGCTAAAGCACTCAAAGACAACCTGTACGATAAAGTCTGGACGGTTACTAATTTACAAGAACGACCTGTTACTAGGAAACCCTCACCCCCCTTTACTACCTCCACCCTGCAACAGGAGGCCAACCGGAAACTGGGACTATCGGCTCGTGATACGATGCGGACTGCCCAGAGTCTGTATGAAAAGGGTTTCATTACCTATATGCGTACAGACTCAGTACATTTGTCTGAACAAGCGATCACAGCAGCCCGTAGCTGCGTTGAACAAAAATACGGGGTAGAGTACCTTAGCCCCAAGCCCAGAAAGTATACCACTAAGAGCAAAGGAGCTCAAGAAGCTCACGAAGCCATTCGTCCAGCAGGGAGTACATTCAAAACTTCTCAAGAAACGGGATTAAGCGATCGCGAATTTAAAGTCTATGACCTGATTTGGAAGCGTACCGTTGCTTGTCAAATGGCGGATGCTCGACAAACTCAAATTGTGGTTGATTTGCAAGTGGAAAATGCCGGATTTCGGGCTACCGGTAAGCGCATTGACTTCCCAGGTTATCTCAGGGCTTATGTGGAAGGGTCTGATGACCCCAACGCTGCTCTAGAAAACCAGGAAGTGATTCTGCCAGCTTTGAAAGTCGGAGATCATCCTAACTGTAGAGAACTAGAAGCTATCGGTCACGAAACCCAACCCCCAGCCCGTTACACGGAAGCGACTTTGGTCAAAACCTTGGAACAAGAGGGGATTGGTCGTCCCAGTACCTACGCGAGTATTATTGGTACTATCATTGACCGAGGCTATGCTCAGAAACTGAAAAATGCCCTTGCTCCCACCTTTACGGCGTTTGCGGTTACTAATTTGCTCGAACAAAACTTTCCCGACTTGGTGGACACGAGCTTCACGGCCAAAATGGAGCGTACCTTAGATGACATTGCCAATGGAGCAGCCCAATGGCTTCCTTACCTGCAGAAGTTTTATTTGGGGGAAAAGGGTCTGGACAACCAAGTCAAAGAACGGATTAATGAGATTGACCCGATTGTTGCCCGTACTGTTGAACTCGAAGACCTCGATGCTAGAGTCCGCATCGGGAAATTTGGTCCCTATGTCGAGGTGAACAATGGCAATGGTGTATTTACTGCTTCGATTCCCCAAGACCTCACCCCAGCTGAACTAAACATTGAGCAGGTTCAGGTACTGATTCAGCAGAAAATGGAGGGGCCAGAGAAATTGGGACTACACCCGGAAACTGGTGAACCAATTTATATCCTGAATGGCAATTATGGTCCGTATCTACAGCTAGGTGACGTAACAGAGGATAAGAAGAAAAAACCCAAACGTGTCTCCTTGCCTAAGGGGGTAAAGAAGGAAGATGTACACCTAGAAATGGCAGTCGGTCTCCTAGCACTCCCCCGCCTTCTCGGTCCTCATCCGGAAACAGGCAAACCGGTTAAAACCGCAATCGGACGCTTTGGTCCTTATGTTGTCCATGACCAAGGGAAGGAGGGCAAAGATTACCGCTCCCTCAAAGCTGAGGATAACGTCTTGACAATTACCCTAGACCGTGCATTAGAGCTCCTGGCACAACCTAAGAGGACAAAGGGCGGTTCTCGCAGCAAGACTAAAAAACCCTTACGGGAACTAGGGGTTCATCCTAAAGATGGCGAGCCAGTCAATATCTATCAGGGTCCCTATGGCATATATGTGAACCATGGCAAAGTTAATGCCTCTCTGCCAGAGGGAACATCCATGGAGGAGTTAACCTTAGAAACTGCCTTGGAAGTCATAGCAGCTAAGGCGTCATCGGGTAAATCTGGTCGCAAGTCCAGTAAATCCACTACTTCCACCAAAAAGAAAACCACTGGGAAATCCACCAAGAAGACTACTAAGAAAACAAAAGATGATGACCAACAGGGTAAGTCAGAGAGTGAATAAGTAATTTTACTTGCTGACAAACTGATTAAACTCGGGATATATATAATAAGGTGTGAAAACACAATTGTCAAGTGGAAACTAGGAAGTTTGAATTGAAGCAAAAACTCTTATCCTTTATTAATGTTCCTTCATCCTTCCTGCTGACCACTGCCTCTTTACTCATTTCTCTGACATTCCCCCTTTCGCCTATTCTTGGTCTTGACGAAACTAGTCTTGACGAAACTAGTCTTGACGAAACTAGTCTTGACGAAACTAGTCTTGACGAAACTAGTCTTGAGCAAACTAGTCTTGAGCAAACTAGTCTTGAGCAAACTAGCCTTGAGCAAACTAGTCTTGAGCAAACTAGCCTTGACCAAGTCACTCCACCCCAGCAGCTCTATGTTAAAGGTCGCCAACAGTTAAGTACAGGTCAATTACAAGAGGCTTTAGAGAGCTTCCAGAAGTACCTAGAACTTAAACGAAACATTGGCGATCGCTATCAAGAAGGAGTAGCGCTATATTTTATTGGGTGGGTTCATGATGAACTTGGTCAATATCAGTTAGCACGGTCGTTCTTTGAGCAATCGTTAGCAATTGATCGAGAATTAGGCGATCGCACCGGGGAAGGGAGTACTCTTAATAATTTGGGGTTAACGTATTCCAACCTAGGGGACGATCAAAAGTCCCTAGAATTCTATCAACGAGCCTTAGCCATCTACCGAGAAGTGAGCAATCGTGGCTACGAAGGCAGGACTCTCCATAATTTGGGGAATATATACTATAAGCTGGGTCAGGACCACCAGTCCCTGGATTACTACCAGCAAGCTCTCGATATCTATCGAGAAATACTGGATAAATCGGAAAACAATTCTTTAGTGTCACAGGCAGACCAAGGAACACTGCTTAATAGCCTAGGGTTAGTTTACCACCGTCTAGGCAACCACGAACAGGAACAGTTGTCCTATCAGGAAGCCTTGACTATTGCCCAGGAAGTAAGCGATCGCATTTCAGAGGGAATGCTTCTGAATAATTTAGGTATCGCTTACCATCGCCTAGGAAAGTACGAACAAGCATTCTTAACCTACCAACAAGCCCTAGTGATTCATCGGGAAGTGGGTTCAAAAGCTGGGGAAGCATTTACCTTGAGGACTATTGGTGCTGTACTGGCGGCACAAAACCAGCCAGAACTAGCGATTATTTTTCATAAGCAAGCAGTCAATGTATATCAGTCCCTGGGGCAAGATGTCACTAAACTGTCTCAAGAGAAATTGTCTCAGGAGCAAAAGCAGTCCTATAAACTCAACTTGGATAATGCCTATCTAAGTTTATCTGAGTTGCTGCAGCAACAAAAACGGGTGCAGTCGGCGCAACTGGTGCTAAATTTATTCCCAGTGCCAGAACAAAAAGACGATTTGTCTAATCAGGACAAGACTCAAACTAGGGTTCACGAAAAAATACCATACTTACCTGAGGAGGAGCAAATCAAAGCAGGCTATGAGGATATTTTACAGCAGCAGCTTTCCCTGAGGAAACAACTCAATCAACTGATTACTATTCCGATAGCAGAAAGAACTCCTGTTCAGCAAGACCGTATTCTTGAGTTTAGGCAAAAGGAGCAGCAGCTGACCCAGGAATTTCTGCAATTCCTCAACAGTTCTGAGGTTAAGAACCTAGTCACACAGTTGAGGAAATAGAGTGTGGGGAGAGGGGGTAGTGTGGGGAGAGAGGGGAGAGACGGGAGAAGGAAGAATTAGTTTGGGATTAATTTGGTATCTTTAAATACTTTTTTTCTCATTGTTTTGATGTAAAAGCTCATCTTACTTGCCATCTCCCCATCTCCCCATCTCCCCATCTCCCCATCTCCCCATCTCCCCACACCTCCCACACCTCCGACACTTCCCTATCTTTCCAGACTCCCGACTCCCTAAAACCGAGATCGACGTAAGATTCTCCGCCAGCCATTCTTTAATGACAAGGGGAACTGGATTCGATCCCAGACACTGCGGTTATCAAAGCTAACTGGTCCTGAACCAAAGGTTGCTACCATCAATAATCCACCGATTAGTCCTAGATTTTTCAGAAATTGAATTTCTTGCATTTGATTAGAGAAATCTGTGTGAAAAATCAAGGTGGTGGGAATTAAAAATCCAATTAGCGCTAATGCTCCCCAACGAGCTTTATAGCCTAGTAATACGGATAATCCACCCCCCAACAGTATAATGATGGTGGGAATAATCAGTATACCGGGAACCCCTTTGGATTCCATCAATTGTTGAGTATATGTTGGGTTAAATAGTTTATCGATACCAGATTTAATAAAAATAGCACAAAGGCATATCCGCCCTAGGAGTGGTATGTATTTTTTCATGATTTCCATTTTGATAAGCGCTATAACGCTATATTATAGGAAATGGAAAAGCTGAAGCTAAGCTATCAGCTATCAGCTATCAGCTATCAGCTATCAGCTATCAGCTATCAGCATATGCTTACCAACTATCTTCATTGTCGAAGCTGGGGAGATCGGGAGATGGGGAAGACTCGCTCACGGTAACCTCCTCTACCTGGGACGGTTTACTCTTTCTTTCTTTAGCCAGTTGCTCAACAGTATCACTAATCACAACCGTTAAGTTTTCCCGGGTTTGAGCATGGTTGGCTTGCTCAGTCTTTAAGGCATCAATTAAGCGATCGCGTTCTGCCATGACCGACTTAAGGGTTGCCCTTAATTCCTCAACCGTTTGCAGTTGTTCCAGATTCTGCTCAATACTCGATACCTTCTCCAGTTGATCTGATTTGAGTTGAAATCCGTCTTGTTGTAATTTTTGCAGTTGAGCCTTGAGAGTTTCGATTTGCTCTTGAGCGAGTTGGCTTTCTATACGCCTTTGCTGAGCTTCAGTATTATATAACTGACGCCAATGAGCTGCACTTTTATCCGCAGCCTGGCACTCTTTAATGCTATCGGCCAGCTGCTGCTTCAGTTCCTTGATTTGGGCTAACCATTCGGTAAGCGACCCATTGTTGCTCATCAACAACTACTCCATCGGCTATGGCACTGATCAAATAAAATATAATCAAATTTAATCACGGTTGAGGGGGTGTGGTTAACGGTCAACTGTCAATAAAATAGTAAAGTGTGTCGATTGAACTACTGAACACTAGTAATGGGCAAACTATAGGTAAAATTGGCAAATTAATTCATAGCAAGCCCCTGTAGAAATCAGAACCTATGCTATCTAAGCGTTTTTTTCTTTTCTTCCGTTTCTTTGGTTACCTGAATCTGGTAACCCTCAGGGAGACTTTCACCCGTGCGATGGAACGTCGCTTAATGGGTCTATCTGCTGAAATGGCATATAACGCCATGTTAGCTCTGTTTCCAGCAATTTTGGCAATTCTGACAGCGATTGGCTTGTTTGAATATTCCTTACAATTAACCTGGTACCACCACCCTCCCGAGCTGAGTGAAGTGGCACAGAATGAAGCTCTGAGAATGATGAAGGAAGTGGGTCCGGCTCAGGCACTGGAGCCGATTGAGAAATTTACCGAGCAGATTCACCTCAGCACCAATAGCAGTCTATTTTCCCTGAGTTTTATCATAGCCATTTGGGTATCTTCTGGGGCACTGAGTGCAGCGATGAATGCCCTTGATCACATCCACAACATTCCCCGAGAGCAACAACGACCCTTTTGGAAAGCTAAGTTGATTTCTCTGGGCTTAACCATTGGTAGTATCATACTGCTGGTGATTGCCTCTTTTTTGGTATTTATCAGTCACTGGGTGCTAAAAACAGTCGTTGATACGAGTGGATATTCAATCTTGTTGACACTATGGAGTATGTTGACCTGGCCCGTAGCCTTGAGTATGGTGGCGGCATCCTTTGCCTTTATCTATCGCTACGGACCAAGCCGTTGGCAGATCGGAACACCGATATTGCCAGGAGCAGTTTTAGCAGCCATTTCCTGGGCAGTGGCTTCAGGGTTGTTTCGGCACTACGTTGGTGCCAATTTCACCAATTACAACAAAGTCTATGGTACTGTAACAGCTGTGATTATCTTACAGGTTTGGCTTTACATGACTTCTCTGGTACTGTTATTAGGGGACCAGTTGAATGTGATAGTAGGAGAAGCAATACAAGCATCCCATCGGAGACCTAGACCAAGAAAATTAGCCAAGGCCAAAAAATAATCATATGAGCTGAAACACTTTTGAGAATTAAGAATTGAGAATTGAGAATGAAGAATTGAGAATGAAGAATGAAGAATGAAGAATGAAGAATTAAGAATGAAGAATGAAGAATTAAGAATTGAGAATTAAGAATTAAGAATTAAGAATTAAGAATTAAGAATTTACCATTCTGCCTTATCCGTTCAACATTCAACATTCAACATTCAACCTTCAACATTCAACATTCAACCTTCAACCTTCAACCAAACAACCTTCAACATTCAACCAAACAACCTTCAACCTATTAAACCCCATGAGGAATGATCGCAAAACATCGACCTTAAGGCGTGTACGTCGGGTAAGCTACCTACTGGATAATGCTATTCCTATCCCTGGAACACGTTATCGGATTGGTTTAGATCCCATCATCGGTCTGTTACCAGGGGGTGGTGATTTTGTGGGAACTATCATTTCATCATACATTGTGGTAGAAGCAGCACGACTGGGAGTGTCTCGATCTACTTTGGTGGAGATGGTGCTAAATATCCTTCTTGAAACAGTTACTGGGTCTGTACCGGTCTTAGGGGATCTGGTGGATGCAGCGTGGAAGGCAAATGTAAAAAATGTTGAGCTGTTAGAGAAAGAATTAAATGTATCATCATCAGCACCACAAAAATCCGATTGGTTGTTTCTGATCTTACTGTTGTCAGGGTTGGCTGTAGTTTTGGTAGTTGCTGTGGGGATTAGTCTTGCGATCGCAGCCTGGGTGATCAGGACAATTACTAGCTGATCAACAATGTCTGGGGTTGCTGAATGGAAGTAAAAAGACACAAACTATGGCAGAAAAACAATTAGCGCAATTTTCCCTAGCGGATGGAACTACATTTTTGGTAGAAGTGGAAAAACCAGAAAGCCGTGGTATTGAGCGAGTCAGCCTGGGAGGAAAACAAGTCCTCAAGGCACGGCAGACCTTTGAAGAAGCTCTAGATCAAATCAAACCGGTTGCTTCTGCGGTGATCACCAAATTGCGCGACCTTAACCAGCCTGCTGATGAAGTGGAGGTAAAATTTGGTTTGAAGTTGACGGCAGATGCGGGAGCCGTCTTTGCCTCTGTGGGTGGCGAAGTGAGCTATGAAATTACCTTGAAATGGAGTAATAAGAATCAGGCCAAGTCGAGGATAAATTAAATCAATGGATTTTAATGCCCATAAGACTTCAATTATTCGGATATTTTATCATGACCAAGTCGTTGGTATTGGCTTTCTGGTATCGGAACACTATGCTTTAACCTGTGCTCATGTCGTAGCAGAGGCATTGTTAATTGATAGGACGACACCGAGCTGCCCTGAGGGAGAAATAAACGTTGATTTTCCGTTACTTAATTCGACAGATAAATTTTCGGCGAGGGTGGTTTGCTGGCATCCTGTATCTCCTTTACAAGATTCCGAAGAAGCGATAGAAGATATTGCGGTTTTGAAGCTTGATCACCTTCCTGCGTCTGCTCACCCGACTCGGGTGATATTATCAGAAAACCTTGCAAATAATCGATTTAAAGTATTTGGCTGTCCTAGGAAAGTTTCGTTTGGAGTTTGGGCAACTGGGGTATTATCGGAGCAAAATGCTAAACAATGGTTTCAACTGGAAGATACTAAGGTAACTGGATACGGGATTGAAGCAGGATTTAGTGGTTCTCCGGTTTGGAATGAAGAGTTACAGGGAGTGGTGGGGATGGTAGTTGCCGCAGACCGCAAGCGAGAAACGGCAAAAGTCGCGTTTATGATTTCGACACAAATTTTAGTGAAAGCTTGGGTATATTTGGATTCAATTGTTATCCGAACTAAGGAAATAGAAAAGCCAGTTAAGCCAGGTTTGTTCTCTGCTAAGAAAAAGTTTCTCGAACAACGAAAGAGAGAGTTGGAAGAAAACGTCGAAGCGGTCAGAAAGCAAATGGGGTTTACGTCAGATTTATCTAAATCTCGAAATTTGGAACAAAAAATAACTTTCTATTTTGAAAAAATAGAAGAAATTGACAGAGAGCTTGGGGGTTTTTAGATAAAAATTTCAAAAATGACAACTAGCACAGAAATCGAAAATCTACAAAAAATTTGTAATCTATGGAATCAACGCATTGAAGATGTCATAAAAGAGATGAGTTTCACTTCAGAGCTGGATCAGCTGGAAAATTTAGATAGAAAGTTTCAGTACTACTCTGAACAACTCAAAAAGTTCGAGAATAAACTCAATTTATTAAAAACTAAGAGCGATTCCTCCGCTAGTCCTAATCCACAACATACTATTTCTAATAAAATATCTAAAATTAACTTCCATAACCAAAAAAAAATCGTCAATTATATTCTAGACAATTGTTTAGGTGAACAAGGAGGCTTGGCTTTATTTTTACTTGACAATACCTCCTTGATGCGAGGAGATTTATGTGTTGCAGAAATTCAATACTATCTTAGTAGCAAAAGTTATGGTAAACTTAAGTATTGTCCTATAGACCCCTTCTTAAGACCTGATATTTCCGATGAGCGAAGTTTGCTAAATGCGATCGCGGATTATTTTAAGCCAATTGAACCTCATCCCAATGATCAACAATACATCCATAAAATTATTGAGAAGATCGGTGACAGTGTACAGGGAGGAAGCATTGTTTTTTTTGATTTTACCAATTGGGATTCTCTTACTGAAAATGATGATAGACTTTTATCTTGGTTTATTGAGTATTTTTGGAAGTCTTTGAACCAAAAACATCAAGATATTTCCCAGGATTACTCTTGGGTTAAGTTTTTGTTGTTTTGTTCTATAAGTTCAATCATCCCTGAATCTTATCAAAAGCTGAGTTATTGTTGTAATTACAACGATTTTGATAGTTTAAAAATAATCAAATTGCCTTTGAGTAAATGGAAAGAAAGTGATATTGATCATTGGCTTCAACAAGTCTATGGATTATCTAAACCAAAAAGCAAAAAAATAGCCAGAACAATTTATAAATCATCTAATCGTGGTATTCCTAGTACAGTTTGCTCAAAATTAGAACAATATTTAGCTAAATTAGTAAAGGAATAGTTAATGAATCCTCCTAAATACATCTTCCAGGGCAATCCAAAACATCGACCTAAACAATGTCATCCAGATTCTCCCACAGAATTAGAACCCTATATTGCAGACAGCGAATTAATTGAAGCCGTAAATTTGGCAATTTTCCTCCAAAGACCCCTGTTAATTGAAGGAGAAGCGGGATGTGGTAAAACCAGATTAGCAGTAGCAGTGGCTTATGAATTAGGGTTGCCCTTTTATCGCTGGGATATTCGCTCAACCACGAAAGTCCAAGAGGGATTATATGAATACGATGCGATTTTGCGCTTGCATGATGTCCAAACCCAAAACTTAACCCCGTCTATTAATCCGAAAACTGGACAACCGAGAAATCCTCAAGAACCAAAAGATTACCGTGAACTAGGTCCCCTGGGAAAAGCCTTTAAATCCCACGACTATCCGGCAGTGTTGCTAATTGATGAAATTGACAAGGCTGATGTAGATTTCCCCAATGATTTACTGTCGATATTGGATAAACCTTGGAAATTTTTTATTCGGGAAACAGGAGAAACGATAGAGGCTAATCAAGAGCAATTGCCAATTATCATTATTACCAGTAATAAAGAAAAAGGCAGTCTCCCCTCTCCCTTCTTACGCCGCTGTTTATATCACTATGTGCGTTTCCCTAGTCAACCGGAAGAGTTAGAGAAAATTGTCAAGGTTCACTATCAACAGAAACAGAAACCAGAGACCATGGCAATGCCCAAATCTGATTTAGTGACGACTGCGATCGCTAAATTTTTAAAGATACGAGAGGATAAAAGTCTTTTTAAACCTCCGGGGACCAGTGAGTTTCTGGATTGGCTGGCTGCCTTACATCACTTTAAATCGGAACCCTATGCTGTGACTGAACTCGAGCAAGACAATACAATTCCCTATCGAGATTTAGTCTTTAAATTGCGGCAAGATTGGCAAAATCCCAATTATGCACCTTAATCATGACTAACGTTAATCCCCGCTCTCTGTTAACTCGCCTCTTTTACCGCTTGCGCCGGGATGGGTTTGCTTTGGGAATTAATGAATATTTAGCTGCCTTACAAGCTATGGAGGGCGGCTGGGGAGTGCAGGATGCCAATGCTCTCAAAAAACTCCTGCGATCGCTTTGGTGTCATTCCCTAGCCCAACAAGACCATTTAGACGTCATTTTTCGTTCCATTAGCGCAGAAGAAAGCCAAGAGAAGGCAAAACCTAGGGAAATTACCTCAGAATCCCCCGAATCATCGTCCTCCCCTAAGAATCCTCCTCCTGTTTCCCCTGGGGAACAAGTTCCATCGATGGTAGACTCTCCGACTCCAGTTCCTGAATTATCCTTACTGCCGGTCAAATCATCAATCAATTTATTAGAACACACAGAAGACCGGGATTTCCAAGGGTATTATCCCATTTCTCGCAGGTATATGGTTTATAGCTGGCGTTATTTACGGCGGATGGTGGCAGATGGTAGAGAGGATGTTCTGGATGTGGAAGGGACAATTGCCAACGTCTGCGAACAGGGATTTTTTTTAAAGCCGAAATACAGCCGAAGGGAGCAAAATCACGCTGATTTGCTCTTGTTGCTGGATCAGGAAGGCTCCATGACTCCCTTTCACCGTTTTACGCGAGATTTAGTCGAAACCGCCCAAGACGAAAGTAATATCGAACGGGTGCGGGTGGGCTATTTCCACAACGTTCCCGCAGAGTATGTTTATAAAGACCCTTATCTAACCGAAAAGGTAAAGTTTGAGTGGATTTTGGCAGAGTCTGATGGGGATACCAGTGTTTTAATTGTCAGCGATGGGGGAGCAGCTCGTGGCGATCGCCGTTCCGAAAGATTTTCAGCAACGGCTGAAGTTTTGTGGCACATTAGACAGCATACCAAGTTAATAGCCTGGTTGAATCCCGTTCCCTCTGAACGCTGGCAGGGAAGCACTGCCCAATTTATCGCTCATTTAGTACCAATGTACCCTCTGGATCCTCATGGGTTAAATCAAGCGATCGCACAGATTCGTTAAGATCTATGACAACTTCCTCATCTGACCAATTAACCGAAGAAATAGCCAAGCAACAAATTGAACGCTTTGTGGCCAGGTTTGAACCCAACTATCGCTATCTAGCTTGTCATTGCGCTTTGCCCTTGGTCTTGACTCCGGAATTGGTCAACTATATCCGAGTGCAATTTTTACTCAACGAGGAAGTGCCTTGGATAGCAGAAGCGGATTTACTGTTGTCGGAGTTGTGCCGTCCAGTTGGTTATGAATTATATGCCATGACTCCGGCGGTACGGTCTCATTTATTGGCACAATTTGAAACAGAAGAATTTCAGCACAAATTTGGTACAAATCGCCTCAAATCCGTTGCCCAATTGCTGATGGATTACGTGACTTATTTAATGGGAACCCATCCCCCTAGCCGACAGGGAGAATTCCAGGCACAACAATGGGCAGCCATGGTGTATTTAGATCAACATCGCACTCAAGCAGAAGAAGAGATGGCTAAAGCCCTACAAGGATTGGTTAACCGAGGAAAAAATGGACAGGCAGAATTAGCCCGATTACAGCGTTTAATTCAAGAATTTAGACCCCAGTTGAGTCAATATGACTCCTTAATGAAATTTGCTGAATCCCTGGGAATCTGGCTCAACGGTAAAATTCCCCCTGATGCTAGTCAATCCTATGGTGTTCATGGGGTAAACCTTAGCCTTAATCAAGTCACTCAGCTTGAAGGTTTTCCACCCATGCAAACCTTTGAATGTGAGGTGGTAATCATTGGGCTGGGAGCAGAAACAGAGATATTCCCAGAGATTGAGCTAGAACCTTTTGAGTTTGAAGTGGCAACTATTGAGTTGAAACCAACACCCTGGTGGTTCACAACAAAAATAGAACCAATCATCAAGAGTCATCAGCAACAAGCTGATGGTTTTACCGAAGACTTAGGTAATGGAGTTGACCTAGAGATGGTAGCCATTCCTGAAGGGAGCTTTATAATGGGTTCCCCAGAAACCGAAGAGGGGCATAGAGACAGTGAAAGTCCCCAGCATCAAGTCGCGGTTAAATCCTTCTTCATGGGTAAATACCCAGTGACCCAAGCCCAATGGCAAGCCGTGGCCGCCCTAACCCAAGTCAACAGAGAACTTAAACCCAATCCATCCTATTTTAAAGGGGATGACCGACCTGTAGAGAGAGTCTCCTGGGATGATGCGGTGGAATTTTGTGAGCGGCTGTCTGAGTATACCAAACGCCCTTATCGCTTGCCCAGTGAAGCCCAGTGGGAGTATGCCTGTAGAGCCGGAACAACGACTCCGTTTCATTTTGGTGAGACAATTACAACCGACCTAGCTAACTATGATGGCAACTATACTTATGGCTCTGGTTCCAAAGGCAAATATGTTCAGGAAACAACCCCAGCGGGTAGTTTTGGGGTAGCCAATGACTTTGGACTCTACGATATGCATGGGAATGTGTGGGAGTGGTGTGCAGACCATTGGCACTCAAACTATAAAGGTGCGCCGACAGATGGCAGTGCCTGGGAAGATGAGTCTATAAATAATAACGATAATGATAATATATCCCGGCTGTTGCGGGGCGGTTCTTGGCGCAGCGACCCTGGATTCTGCCGTTCTGGGTCTCGCCCCTTCTATGATCCGGTCCTCAGGCGCAGCGGCAGCAAGTTTGGTTTTCGTGTGGTGTGTGGGTGTGCGTAGAACCACTGGCAAGATGCCAGTTCCACTTGTAGAATCACTGGCAAGATGCCAGTTCCACAATTAATCATATATCACTGGCAAGATGCCAGTTCGACAATGGATATGTGAAGAGAACTTAACCAAACCCAACCGAGCTTATGAAGCACCAATCAGCGGGAACAGGCTTCGAGGCTGTCTTAAGGCAACATTAATGATTATAACTAGCAAGATGCTGGCAGTAACATACTCTGTAGAAATGTAACTAATGACTACCCCCAACCCTCTATCCTCTGGGGCAAAGGCTTCCAGGCTGTCTCAACCGAATATTAATGATTATGACTGGCAAGATTATCGTTCAATGAATTATACCAGTTATACCAGTTTCAGAAAGTCTCCAAATATTAAAATTAGCAAAAGAAATCTTCCTCACTGGGAATTAGCAGGAGCAATTTACTTTGTGACTTTTAGTACTTGGCAAAAGCTAGAGTTGACCCCAGAAGCCAGACAGGTAGTTCTAGATTCCTGTTTATTCTTCAATAACCAAAGGTACAAAACCTATGCTGTTGTAATTATGCCAGATCATGTGCATTGGTTAATGCAGCCTTTACCAAAATCAGATCAGAAATATTGGACCTTAGGTAGTATTATCCACAGCATTAAAAGCTATAGTTCTAAACAAGTTGCTAAAGTAATGAATCATATCGGTATTGTTTGGCAAGACGAGCGATATGATCGCATTATGCGAGATGAAAGAGAATTTTTAGAGACATGGAACTATATCAGAGAAAATCCTGTAAAAGCTAATTTATCTGAGATTGCTGAAAGATATCCTTTCTTCTGGCAAATGGATAGTGTAGAGAAGTCTTCTGTAAAATAATCTATGGTGGAACAGGCTTCCAGCCTGTGTCAAGAACTGTGTGTGTGGTGGAACAGGCTTCCAGCCTGTGTCAAGAACTGTGTGTGTGGTGGAACAGGCTTCCAGCCTGTGTCAAGAACTGTGTGTGTGGTGGAACAGGCTTCCAGCCTGTATCAAGAACTGTGTGTGTGGAACAGGCTTCCAGCCTGTATCAAGAACTGTGTGTGTGGAACAGGCTTCCAGCCTGTATCAATTGGTGGAACAGGCTTCCAGCCTGTGTCAATTGGTGGAACAGGCTTCCAGCCTGTGTCAATTGGTGGAACAGGCTTCCAGCCTGTGTCAAGAACTGTGTGGTGGAACAGGCTTCCAGCCTGTATCAATTGGTGGAACAGGCTTCCAGCCTGTGTCAAGAACTGTGTGGTGGAACAGGCTTCCAGCCTGTATCAATCTCCATCAAACAATAATCTTAGTCACTGGCAAGATGTAATCATCTTGGTCACTGGCAAGATGCCAGTTCCACAATTAATCATATATCACTGGCAAGATGCCAGTTCCACAATTAATCATATATCACTGGCAAGATGCCAGTTCCACAATTAATCATATATCACTGGCAAGATGCCAGTTCCACAATTAATCATATATCACTGGCAAGATGCCAGTTCCACAATTAATCATATATCACTGGCAAGATGCCAGTTCTACACAAGATGCCAGTTCTACACAAGATGCCAGTTCTACACAAGATGCCAGTTCTACACAAGATGCCAGTTCTACACAAGATGCCAGTTCTACATCAGTTAAACAAAACAATAGTGATGGCACAAACAAGTAAAGAACAACAGCAATCAAAACTTAATATAAAACGCCATCGGCGACAAATTCAGTACTTTGCTGAAGACTTGGGAAATGGTATCACCTTGGACATGGTTGCCATCCCCGGTGGTACTTTCCTCATGGGTTCCCCAGAAACAGAAGAGGGGCATACAGATAGTGAAAGTCCCCAGCATCAAGTCACCGTTAAATCCTTCTTTATAGGCAAATACCCAGTGACCCAAGCCCAATGGCAAGCGGTCGCTGCCCTAACCCAAGTCAACAGAGAACTTAAACCCAATCCATCCCATTTTAAAGGGGAAGATCGACCTGTAGATACAGTCTCTTGGGATGATGCGGTGGAGTTTTGTGAGCGGCTGTCCCAGTATACGAAACGCCCTTATTGCTTGCCCAGTGAAGCCGAGTGGGAGTATGCCTGTAGAGCCGGAACAAGTACTCCGTTTCATTTTGGCGAGACGATTACTACAGAGTTTGCTAATTACAATGGAACAGATGATCAAGAGGGTCGTTGGAAAGGATCTTATGGTAATGGGCCATTAGGGATTTATCGTAGAAAAACCACCCCAGTAGGAAGTTTTGGACTAGGCAATGACTTTGGACTCTACGATATGCATGGGAATGTTTGGGAGTGGTGTGCAGACCATTGGCACTCAAACTATAAAGGTGCGCCGACAGATGGCACTGCCTGGCAAGATGAACCGGATAGTAATAATGAAAATGATAATAAACATCGGCTGTGGCGGGGTGGTTCCTGCTACACCTTGCCTAAAAACT
Source organism: Moorena sp. SIO3I6 (assembly GCF_010672095.1). Lineage (NCBI taxonomy): Bacteria > Bacillati > Cyanobacteriota > Cyanophyceae > Coleofasciculales > Coleofasciculaceae > Moorena > Moorena sp. SIO3I6. The sequence goes on from NZ_JAAHHU010000034.1 coordinate 16,777, forward strand.
GCCGTTCTGGGTCTCGCGGCGTCTTTAATCCGGGCTTGAGGCACCTCGTCGGCAATATTGGTTTTCGTGTGGTGTGTGCCCAGGAGTGGACTCAGTAACCCTATGCCCTTTTCCCTCTGTAGAACAGGCTTCCAGCCTGTGATAGGCAGGCAAATTTTTTGGTATGGCAGTTGAAGTAACGGTTAAGACATATTTCTGCTGCGAAGCTCCGTATTCCCTAAGAACTTTCAAGACTAAATAATTTGGCAAAAAGGCATGGATATAGCCTAAAAGTGTGATTTAATGACGTCTAAAGTGTTAGAGGGGTTTTTTAGCTATTAGGTGAGCTTGACCTTGGCGAATTAAATTCACCACGGGTCGCACCTGAGGTACACAGGATTTTTTCCCTGTTCCCTATTCCCTGTTCCCTAGAGCCTAAAATTATGACGTTGAAAATTTTCTGTGACCAGAACTATCTCCCAGAGGGCATGACCTATGAGGCAATTCTATATCCCTTTTGGGGCAAACCTCCAGAAAATCCTGAGGATCCCATTAGTAGTTGTTTTGACCACTATGTAGAGATTGGAAAGTCTCTATTTAAGATGTCGTCTCTGGAGGAAGCAGATATTGCTATTGTACCAGTTAATTGGGCACTATGGAATTCTGAATTGGAAGATAAAGCCAGACAATTAGCAGAAAACGTTAAATTAGCAGGCAAGCCCTTAATCAGCTTTTTTGGTGGGGCTTCTTCCCATCTTAACTTACCGATTGAAAGTGATTTTGTATTCCGTCACTCCCTCTATCGCTCCCTGAGAAAAAACACCGATTTTACCCTACCTCACTGGAGCGAAGACTTTGTTGAAAACTATCTTGACAACAAAATCAATATCCGCCAAAAACGCTTAAAACCTGTAGTTGGTTTCTGTGGATATGCCGTCAAACCAAATACCAAAACCAATTTAAACGTTTTCTGCTCTAGAGTCAAAAAGAATGTCTTGAACTCGAAAACTAGTATCCCTCCCTATAATTGGGGACATGTGTTAAGACGTCGAGCCCTAGATATCTTAGGCAAAGACCCTAACATAATCACAAACTTTTTGATTAGAGAAAGCCCAGTTTTCTTAAATCAACCGGATTTCAAGTTGAAGCAAAAGCATCGGCTGGAATTTGTGTATAACTTAATAGACAGTGACTATATCTTCTGTTGCCGTGGCTCAGGAAACAATTCCTTTCGTTTCTATGAAGCATTGTGCTGTGGCAGAATTCCAGTTCTTGTAGATACCGATTGTGTGCTTCCCTACGACTTTGACATTGATTGGAAGAAATACTGTGTTTGGATAAAGGAGAATGAACTTCATTTAATTGGCGATAAAATTGCTGAGTTTCACGACAATCTATCATCCCGGGAATTTGTAGATTTACAGTATGAGTGTCGCCGGATTTGGAAAGAACGAGTATCTCCAGAAGGGTTCTTTAGTAATTTCCATCGTCATCTGCCTATAGCAAAGGGAACAGGGAATAGGGAACAGGCAACAGTAGGGTGCATCTGATATAGCGCTACGCGCAAGTCAGAAGTTAGAAGTCAGAAGTCAGAAGTCAAAAGTAAGCTAGGACTATGTTTCGGAGTTTAGGAGCGATGCAGCGCGGTCTTGGGGGTTTCCCCGGAGACAAAACCTTAGATAGTGGAGCCTTTATAGTTAGCAGGTTATGCAGAAAAGGGTTAAATATTTTTTAATAAGGCTCCACTATCTTACGGTAAATTCAAACCACTCGCGCTTTGCATCAAGACAATGTCAAACATCTAAATGCGTAGTGCTATTTTTGTAAAAAAGAAGGGAAGTGTGGGGCGGGGGCGCGGGAATTTTATTATAATTTTTGCCTAATTTCATAAAAGAGAAACTACTAGGTAAGTTTGCACCATGAAAGTCACAACTAAACTAGCACAATTAAGAGCTAATTACGGAAATATCAGTTACGAATAAATTTCTGAATCTACGGGAATCGATCGGCAACAATTAAGGGAACTAGAAAATGGAGAAGCGAATGCGATGAAGCGTTTCGGCAAAGCCGACGCTACGCGAACGCAAAGCGTGGCCTACGGCCTCAGCTTCCGCTAAGAGCGAACGCTTTCACTACCCTCGCTCAACTCTGTGCTTTCTTTCACTGTAGTCCCAACGATTTATTGATAGTAGACTGGGAGGGGGAAGAAATAGCCCCACCTACTGCTGAAGAAATAGAGAAAGCTTCACAGATAATCAAACAGGCATTTGCCCGTGCTGAGGCGATGCCACCCCGTTCTCCGGAGGAAATTTGGGATAGTTTTGAAGGGACTATCGAGCGAATTTAATCGATAAAATTGACGCTTGATTTTCCAGGCTTTTAATTTAGCGCGAACCGCTTCTTGTCCAGGTAAGGGAGGTTTTTTAGCAATCTGCTCAAAACGCTCCCGATTTTTTTCTTCCCAATAGTCTCGAATCTCTTGAGCTATCTTCAAAACGGTTTGATACTCCGCTTCTACTTCCCTACGGTGATTATCAATATAGGATAAGGCTGCATCAAGTTGCTCATCAGTTATAGAGAGCCAGTTTCCTATTAATTTGGGTGTCCATCCGGCCTCAAGATGGCCGATGATATCATAAATTGTAATGCGCGTACCTGCTATTGTCAGTCCCCGTTCTGTACGAATAATGGCGGCTTCGCAATTTTGGTGATCGGATACTGGAGTCATGCTCACTTCAGGTGTAGGTTTTGCTTTCATTGTATCTGACAAATATCTGACAAATATAGTTATGCAAACCGCCGTAACTTATAACCTTAGTGCTATAACGGCTTAGTTGTCCGAATGACGTACCAAACCTCAGATCATTTTATGCATCTGATGGTTTCTCCTTGACACGCTCTTTCCAATATCCTGGCTCACGACTACAGTGCATCACCGCCACAATTAGAATGTAATCTTCCTCAATAGTGTATAAAATCCCGTAGGGAAATTTACGTGTCAGACATCGACGAATATCTTCATCAAGAACAGCCCAACTCGTTGGTGACGCAACAATTCGGAAAATTGCATCCTCAACTACATTGATAAATGCCTGTGCCAATTCAACTCTACGTTCTGCGTAAAACTCGACTGCTTCACCATATTCAGTCAAGGCTGCTGGGTGAAAGACATATTTCATGGCTCCAGAAGTCGCCTCACCCTAGCTAACCCTTCCTCTCCAGGAATAGGCTGAACCATACCACTTCGGATTTCATCTCGACGCTTCTTAGCTTCACCTACCCAAAGTGTTTGTAGGTTATCGTCTACATCAAACTCAAGACTTTCAACCAGCTTCTCTGCCAACAATGCTCTCCATGCACTGGGCAAAGATAAAGCTTCTTTCATTACTTGATCAACAGAGACCATAACATTCGGGCATCATAGATAATACCCAGAGTCTAGCAAAAAAGTAGTAAACATAACACAGAATCAAAATGCGATTGGCCGTAGGCCACGCTACGCGATTGACCGTAGGTCACGCTACTTGAGGTGCATCTACTGAATTTGATATCAAATCAGGCGCTGGCAAAGCCACAAAGCAAAGACTGGAATTGTACTTGCGGCGCAACCAATTCAAATAGCGCTGATAAATCCAAAAGATTCACGGGCTTTTGCATCCCAATCCCAAGTGTAGACATCTTGCGGTGGTACACCTTCACTGTTCATGTTTTGTACAGCGTACTAATTTAAGCTTGTACCCATTCTCCCCTCAATGGACACAGCAAAGGCGCTAGAGCATCGGTTTAGTAATCAAAATCAAAAAATATTATTATTATTACTTATAATTCCTGGGAGTTGGCTGCAATCCAAGTAGCTATAGACTCTTGATTTTCTATTCCTTCTACTAAATTATTAATCTTGATAACGGCTTCTTCTTCTGCCGCCACTAACTCATATCCGTTTAGACGTAAAAAAACGTCGATGACAGCGAGGGCAATTCGCTTGTTACCATCGACGAAAGGATGATTTTTTGCCAAACTAAAAGCGTAGGCTGCTGCGATATCAAACAGACTAGCACTATCACTGTAGGCAAATAAATGTTTAGGTCTAGCTAAACTACTTGAAAGTAAATTCGGGTCTCTTAATCCAGAACATCCGCCATGCTCTACTATTAACTCGTCATGGATAGCTATTACTGCTTGCTCTGGCACCCAGCGAGGCTCTTTCAATGAGCTAATTCCCGAAAAGCATTGCGATAGTTTTTGCGAGTTATCGCGAAAGCTTCCATTGCTGCCTCGAATTCAGAATTATCTTGAATACTAGCAGGATTTGCCACCTTGTCAGCCTGTTCCAAAGGAGCCAAACCCTTAGCCAAAACATGAAGATGTGAAACACCGGAGGGAAACTCCTTCCCAAGGGCATTTAACTCACCCTGAAGTTCCGCTGAGAGTGAATCCTCTAGCTGAGTTAGGGCGACCAAGAAGGCTTTGAGGGTGATTGCATCTAGGGAGTTCATGGCTTGAAGTGTGCGTGTATTAGCTCAGGCAAGTCAAAAAGGATAAAGCTTCTGCCATTGGGCATCATAGACAATACCCAGAGTTTAGCAAAAAAGTAGTAGGCATAACACAGAATAAAAATGCGATTGACCGTAGGCCACGCTACGCGATTGACCGTAGGTCACGCTACGCGATCGCATCTGTTGAGCTTGAGATAGCGATGTAAACCTGTATGGTTTTTTTGATTGGACAATAAAACTTAGGATCTCGAACCCCTCTTGCCTCTTGCCTTTTGCCTCTTGCCTCTTGCCCAGCGCAAGTATCTTCACAACCGAGATACAAAAGCTATATCAACTCAAGCGCTTGCAAAGCCACAAAGCAAACAAAGGTAAAGCCAGTCGGTAGCCTTGCTCGGAGCCATAAATTAAACCTTTGTGCTGCAACCCAGCGATCGCTCCTTGGAGAGAACCCCCTCTTGATAGGTAATGCTTTTGAATATAATCTCGACTTTGTGGCTTGTCGGTAGGGTCTAGGGCCAGGGATTCTAAAAGATGGGCTTGATTAGCTGGAAGCAGCATCAGTAATGACTCGAAGACCATGGATAAGTCCGCTAGCAGTTCTTGGATGGCCTGCTGAACATGGCCATCACGAATTAGCCCATCAGAAACTCGTACCGACTTGAGGCGTCGCACCAGTGCCGACGCATCACCGAAGTGTCCTTGCACCGCATTGACAAAGATTTCCAGTGCTTGCGATCGCGGATCGAAGGTCAGCCGTTGGGTATGCAAAACTTCAGTTACCCAAGCCGCAACCACATCATCAGCTAAAGGAGCCAGCTGCACGATTTCCAAATTATTCCCTGGTTCATGGGGATAAATGCTGGTTTCTGCGATCGTTGCCACTAGCACATAACTCACCTGAGTCTGACCCTCGATCTGTTTCCGCAAAAATTTTTCCCACACCCCATGACGATCCCAAGAGCGGATGTGGGGGAAGCTTTCCAAAATCAACACTACCCGTTCCCCCTCAGATTCAGCTAACTTTTGCAGCAGATCGAGTAATGCTTCAAATGCTTTCCGTTGCAGCTCTTTGCTCTGAATCCGAACCGGTTTAAGTCCCTCTGTGCCAATGCCTTCATCCTTCAGGACAAATAATTCCGCTGCCTGACCTTCAATCCAATCTGTCATTAGAGCTTGAACTGTTGCCATTGGAAAGGTCTGGTTTATGCTCTCCCACAGCAGTTGCACGAAGCGCTGACCATCCGTAACCCGGATGCAGTCAACCTCCAGGATTTTAACTCCAACTTCCCGTGCCGCCCGCCTTACCAAAGTCCGCCGTCCGCTTCCGGGCACTCCCACAATCAGCACGTTGCCATCACGGGCTAAAACATGAGTGATGCGCTGGAATTGTGCTTGCCGCCCAACCAATTCAAATGGTACTGATAAATCCAAAAGATTCACGGCTAATGCATCCCGATCCCAAGTGTAGAAATCCTTCGGCGGCACACCTTCACTAGTTGGCAAGCTTCCAACTGTATTGCTAACTGTATCCCTGGCATCCTCAGGGCTGAGATTAACCATTGATTTGCCATGAGTCGATTCTGTCATCTGCTCTTGCCCGTATTTTTCCCAATCCCAAGCTCAAACCAAAACCTTGGTGTGGCATGAGTCTATGGTTTACCTAGGCACTTATCAATAGTGTCAATCGTTCCTAGCACTATTAAAACGTGCTATATATTTTATAGCACTGTTCGACAGTATCATTGTATAAAGATAATTACCACCAACCCTTACCCAATAGGCAAAAACCCGTGTTAGAAGCATTCATATTTGCCACAATATTGTGCGGATTTTTCGGCATCATCCTTAAAAAGAACCTGGTTATGAAAATCATCTCTATGGATATCATGAGCACGGGGGTGATTGCCTATTACGTGTTGGTGGCATCCCGAGATGGTTTATTCACACCCATTCTTTCAAACGTCGAAAATAGGGCTTACGCAGATCCAGTTCCCCAGGCAGTGATCTTAACAGCGATTGTGATCGGCTTTTCGATTCAAGCCTTAATGCTAGTAGGTGTTATGAAACTGGCACGGGACAATCCCACCCTGGAAAGCAACGAGATCGAGAAGAATAATACGCCATGAGTACCATTACCATTGCCTGGATTGCCCTACCGCTATTTGTGGGATTCAGCATTTATCTGATCCCCAAACTTGACCGATACCTAGCCCTAGGGGTTGCCATGGTTTCGGTTGAATATGGGACACAGCTATTTCTCACAAAATCGCCATTAACCCTACAGCTGCTGGATAGTTTCGGTGTCACATTACTCGTTGATCAATTAAGCGCCTTTTTTATCTTGACCAATGGGCTAGTAACCGCAGCAGTAATCCTTTACTGTTGGCAAAGTGGTAAAACAGCTTTTTTTTATACCCAGACCATTATCTTACATGGCAGTGTCAATGCCGTATTTATCTGTGCAGATTTCATCAGTTTATACGTAGCATTAGAGGTCATCAGTATTGCTGCGTTTCTGTTGATTGCCTATCCCCGAACCGACCGATCAATTTGGGTAGCCTTGCGCTATCTTTTTGTCAGCAATACAGCCATGCTGTTTTATCTAGTTGGCGCGGTTTTAGTCTATCAGGCACATCATTCCTTTGCCTTTGAAGGGTTGCGCGGAGCACCTCCAGAAGCTCTTGCCCTGATCTTTGTGGCATTGTTAGTCAAGGGGGGAATATTTGTATCAGGATTGTGGTTACCCTTGACCCACTCCGAATCTGAGAGCCCAGTGTCGGCATTGCTATCGGGAGCTGTGGTCAAAACGGGAGTCTTTCCACTGTTGCGTTGTGCTCTAATTATCGAGGAACTTGCTCCCATCGTCAGGATATTCGGAGTGGGGACAGCGCTTCTGGGAGTAGGCTATGCCGTCTTTGAAAAAGATACTAAGCGTATGCTGGCGTTTCATACAATTTCCCAGTTAGGCTTTATCCTTGCCGCACCTGAAGTCGGTGGCTTTTATGCCCTGACTCACGGCCTGGTGAAAGGGGCACTCTTTTTAATCGCTGGTGTTTTGCCCAGCCGTAACCTCAAGGAACTGCAACATCAGCCGATTAATACCCAAATCTGGATTGCTCTGGCTATCGCTAGCTTCTCAATTTCCGGCTTTCCCTTGTTGTCCGGCTTTGGGGCGAAGGTGTTGACCATGAAGAATCTAGTGCCCTGGCAAGTTATCGGTATGAATGTTGCAGCCCTAGGAACAGCCATATCCTTTGCGAAATTCATCTTTCTGCCCCATGGGGATAGCAGCCAAGGGAAGGTAAAGCTCGATTTTTGGTTAGCGATGATACTGTTGCTCGGTGGACTGATTGCTGCCAATGGTGTGTACTACCAGGCATATAACTTTGCCAATATTACTAAACCTCTGGTAACTATTGGCCTGGGATGGTTGGCATATTTTTTGATTTTCAAACGATCTGTAATCAAGCTGCCCCGTGTGCTTGAGGAATTTGATCATCTAATTGGGGTGATGAGTCTGATGTTAGTATTACTATTCTGGATGGTGTTTCAACCATGATTGGGCATCTAAATCTAATTTTACGACTGGTTATCTGGTTTTTGCTGACTGCTAATCTAAGTCTGCCAAATATCATCATTGGGATTGCGATCGCATTTTTATTACCAGGACGCCCCAAAACCCCAGAAGCCTTAAAGGATTGGCTGCGGGTGCTTGGTGAAGTGATAGTAGCGATTCCCCAGGCATATATTGAGGCATTTGAAATCATGCTTCGTCCCCATAAGCACGAAGATGTGATCATGGAAGGAGTCAAACCCCAACGGACCCCTGGGCTGATATTCCTAGATATATTCCTGATCACCTTTACACCAAAAACCATTGTGTTGAAATACCACCAAGATGGCAGGTACGAAGTACACCGGGTTAGACGGAGGAAACAACGATGACGCTGATCCTGATTGCCATGATTCTGGCTCTGCTCATCCCCATTTATGAGGCTTGGCAAGATGATGATATTTGGCAAAAAATGTTGGCATTTGCGAGTATTGCCACCAAGACATCCATCATGATCCTGATGGTATCTGTCTTGCGCGATGATTGGATGATTGGTGTTGTCGGAGTCATCATCCTGAGTGTGGGGAATGCTGGATTAATGTTACTGGCACACGTAATTAAACGAATGAGTGATGTATGATTAATGCACTGAGTTACACTTGCATAGGTGTCGGAATCGTCTTCTGGTTTTGGGGAACCATTCCCCTGATCGGTCACCGATCAGTATTATTCAAGCTGCATAGTCTTTCAGTGGCAGATACCCTCGGCTCGATGAGTATCATCGTCGGGCTGCTGCTGAAGATACCCAGTGAATGGCCGCTGCTGATTCTCGCCATTATCTCCTTGGCGATCTGGAATACAGTGCTGGGATATGTGTTGGCTTACTGTTCCAGTAGTGGGGGTGATAATGACTGATAACTATATCTATGTCATAACCGCTCTGCTGCCTTTGTCCGCGTGCATGCTGGTATTTCAGGTCAATCCATACCATGCTCTGGTGATCCGAGGCATACTGGGAGCGGTGGCGGCTTTGGTCTATGCTCTGTTTGGGGCAGCCGATGTGGCTTTAACCGAAGCGTTGGTGGGTACAATGCTAGCGATTACCCTCTATGCGGTTGCGGTGCGTTCATCCTTAACCATGCGTCTTGGAGTGATCCAAGACTGGGAAGTTGAGGCAGATGGAGAGTCTTTACCAGAGGGCAAGACCAAACCGGATTTTGGGGAACTGATGGATGACTTACGCACAATCCTGAGCAAACACTATATGCGCCTTGAGCTGGTAAGCTACCCAGATAGGCAGAGCTTACAACGGGCGCTGTTGGAAAAAGAAGTCCATGCTACCTGTGCCCAAGATGAGGGATTGTTCTTTGAGCCGGACCAGAGGGGATTAGCTCTAGGAGCTACCCAGAAGGCATCACCACAGGATGAGCAAGACCAGGTAGCGCAAGAGAATGAAACCCTACTTTATCACACCCAGACCAGGGTTCAACGCCTCTATGAAATCATGCAAAGTGAACTTTCATTATCGGCGACAAGCTTGACTTATCTAAATGTACCAGAGGCAGGGGGAGATCATTAGATGAAATGGATTTACATTGCAGCAGGGATAGCGCTGTACGTCAAATTTATGGTTTTGCCCAATCCGGCGGCAGACTTATCAGATCTGTCTATCGTCGAATCCGTTGTAGAAGATAGTGGGGTGCCCAATGCGGTTTCGGGTATCATTTTCCGGAATCGGCTCTATGACACCATCTTTGAAGTGGTGGTATTTACGATCGCGATCATGGGAGCTAAATTTCTACTGGCTGATGAAAAGCCGTTCTGCACGATCTATCAATTTACCGATAAACCATCGATTGTTCTAGCCCGTCTGGGAGCGACGATTGCTGCGTTGGTAGGTATCGAGCTGGCGATTCGGGGGCATCTAAGTCCAGGGGGTGGCTTTGCGGCTGGGGTGGCGGGGGGAACAGCAATCGGTCTGGTTGCCATCACCTCATCATTCCAGTGGATGCAGGCAGTCTACAAGCGCTGGCAAGCTGCTAGGTGGGAAAAGGTTTCAGTTCTGATTTTTATTGTACTGGCAGTTATAACGTTGACGGGAGTAGAATTACCCCACGGGGAGTTGCAGACACTTGTCAGCGCTGCCATCATCCCCATACTCAATATCCTGGTTGCAGTAAAAGTTGCTTTGGGTTCGTGGGCAGTTATTTTGGTTTTTATTCATCATCGGGGATTGCTGTGATCGATTACAGCGGTTTTCAATTTGATGAGGTACAAAATTATGGGTTTTAGGGAGCAGCGATCCCCCCTAACCCCCCTTAATAAGGGGGGAAAAGAGCAGGGAACACGAAAAAAATCCTGTGTACCTTATAGTTATGAAAAACGCTGTATTGTTACCTATACCCATTCGCCCACACCCAGTAAGGCAAAGGATGCTGCTTGTGATCTCCTCTGCAGAACTACTATGGTATAGCGGTTTTAAAGCTAGTAAGGTTCAATAAAGATGATACCTCAGATAATTATAATCTCGCCTTTTTTAGTCTAATGAGGTACATCTTATTTTTTACATTTTGCCTATTTACTATTATCTATTCCCTTTTACCTTTTACATATTATCTGTTCCCTGTTCCCTAAAAAAATATTTGTACCTCACCTAATTAAAAACCGCTATACATATCATCATGGTTAACACAAACACGACCTTAGAAGGTACCAGCCTGACAGTAGAAAGTCGAATCTCCCAAGTGACCGTCTACTCCAACCAGGCAAGGGTGACGCGGCGCACTAAGGTCTCACTGACTGGGCAAGAGCAAGAACTGGTAATCCCTCGGCTACCGATGACCATAGAAACGGAGTCGGTGCGAGCAACAGGGAGTGGTACAGGGGTTGTGCGATTATTGGGAGTACGGACAGAAAAAGTCTTTGACTCTGAACCAGTGGGGGAACAAGTTGCTCAATTGAGTGGGCAAATCAAGGAGTTGGAAAAACAAAAACGCCAGCTCGAAGACCAGCTGGCGTCAAAGGAGCTAGCAAAGAATTTTGTTGAGGCTTTGACTGATAAAGCTGTCCAACACTTTTCCCGCAGTATTGCCCAACAACAGATTGGCTTGCAGGAAACAAGTGAATTTCTGAACTTTCTGGAGCAGCGTCACCATGCAGATGCGAGCGCGATCGCTCAACAAGAAGAACAACAGCAAGAGTTACAAAAGCAATTAAATGCTCTGAAAGCTAAGCTACAACAGTTGAAAACTCCCCGTCCCCAGGAGAGCTTGAGCATTATTGTCACCTTAGCAGCAGAGGGGGCGGTGGATTTTGACCTAGAAGTCTCCTATGTAGTTAATCGTGCCAGTTGGATACCACTTTACGACTTGCGCACCAACAGCAGTAGCGATCGCATAAATCTGAGTTACCTTGCACAAGTCAAACAAAACACTGGGGAAGATTGGTCCAACGTTAGCCTTACTCTTTCCACTGCTAAGCCTGGACTGGGAACCCTACCCCCTAAGCTGGAACCATGGTACATTGGGGCACTAGACCAACAACCTACCCGATCTTTGCGAAGGGAAAAGATGAGGGCAATGTCTAGCTCAATGTCAGAATTATCTCCAGATCAAGACTATGAGGATGAGTCGGAAGCATTGAAAACTCGTAGTGCTCCCCAAGCCATGTTAGCAACAGCAAAAGTTGCTGCCCAAACAGTGGTAGCAGTAGTATCGACAGAAGGAGGTGTGGTTACTTTTGAGTTAGATGGTAACAGCAATATTCCCAGTGATGGTTCCCCTCACAAAGTGACTATTTTCAGTGATGAATATCCTAGCAATCCTGAGTATCTTGCCATTCCTCGGTTAGTTAGCTTCGCCTACCTACAAACTGTTGTTACCAATCCGACTACTGGTGCAACCTTGTTACCAGGCAAAGCGAATATCTTTCGTGATCAAACCTTTGTTGGTACAACTAAGTTGGAGAATATTTCACCAGGACAAGAATTCAGGCTGAACTTAGGCATAGATGAGGGAGTGAAAATTGAGCGGGATTTAGTGGAGCGTCAAGTTGATAAGAAATTAATTGGCAATCAGCGCCGCACGACTTATGCCTATCGACTGGTAATTACTAATTTGCAAAGTGTGCAAAAGACTTTGGTAGTAAAAGAACAGTTGCCAGTGAGCCGTGATGAGAGAATCAAAGTGCGGCTGACTCAGACTAATCCCAAAATACAGACCGGTGAGATGGGATTGCTTGAATGGAAAATTGATTTATCAGCCCAGGATAAGCAAGAGCTATATTATCAGTTTATCATTGAACATTCCCCTGAGTTGAAAGTGATTGGTTTGGATATTTAGGGCTCTACGGTACTTGTTATGCTAAATAAACAGTTTGGAAGAGGGAACAGGGAACAGCGGATCTGGGAACAGGGAACAGTGGGAAGAGGCTGTCTTCAGAATTTTTGTTAGTTGAACATCCTCATTTTCCTGTCTTGATGATTTTTAACGACAATAATGGTAAATTTTCTTATACTCCACACCCCACACCCCACACCCCACACCCCACACCTGAGGTCTTTGTTAAAAACCTACCCTTATCAGCTACTCCCTACTCCCTACTCCCTACTCCCTACTCAGGGCTATTTCATTCTAAAAATGCGCTTGAGTGTGTCTAGTCCAAACTTGCACCGTCGCTCTGCCTGGGCCATATTTGAGAAGTGATTAGAGCGATAGATATTGAGTGCAAAGTTACGAGCAACCGCAAAGATTTGAGGTAACTGATGCATGCGAATACGTGAAGCATCTTCTCCCTGGGTGAAATCGCGAACATAATGAACCTTATTTTCTACACCCCAATATCCTCGAATGCGCTGAGCAAAAGACTCTGCAGATTCGTTGAAAGAAGCAACATAATAGCGTGTTTCCGTTTCCAAACGAAGTTGTCTACCCTTTTTGAATTGTCGAACACTTTCCACTCGAATGAGGGTTTTTAGCCCCGGCCAGGGCTTGATGTGATCAAGTTGTGTGCAGATGCTAACAACTCGTTTCTCAACACGACCATGCCCTTTACTGATGTCAGTGTGACTGTGTTGGACAACAAAGTGGGCTTTGACGCTTTTGAACAGATTGCTCTGATTGCCTTTGAGCGCACCCAGGTAGTGGTTTCCACTTTCAATGATTAACTCAGCTGTTTTTTTTGAGTACTAATCGCATCAAAGGCAAAGACGACACCCTTGAGAGCCAGTTGCTTGATAAATTCAGGCAAAGCTTTGATTTCATTGGTTTTGCTATTGACCTGGTAGGGTTCTAGAATCAAACCTCGCTCAACCAGATAAGCGCTCACTAGTATAATTGCTCGGTGAGGTGGAGAGTCGGGATTATCACTCTCTAGTTGGTACGAGCCTCGTAGGACTTTACCATCACAGGCTAAGGTTTCTCCAGGCTTGGGTTCAATACCAAAAAAACGAGCCAAGGCCGCAGAATACTGCTGATAGTCTAGGTTGATCAGAACACGGCGAATCGTACTGTACGAAGGAAGTCGGCCCAAAGGGGGATCAAATAGTTCAATGAGCTCCTCCCGATAACTAGTGAGCCAGTCACCGATAGCTAGAAATCCTCGATTCCCAGCCGCGATAGCCAGGGTAAACAGGGCTAGACACAGGCTGAGTTGATGCCGTTTCCCGGAAGCATTGCGGCCATCTGGAATATCGACAAAGGCTTCCAAAATCTCAATACGCTCAGGGTTTGACTTTTCTGGGGGAAGGCTTGGAAGTAAGATTGTAGGGGCAGGTGGGGGTGGCAAACCCATGGGAACTCATGAAACACTGGTTTAACCTGTAAATCTAGCATTTATTTGCTTTCATGAGAATGAAATAGCCCTGACTCCCTACTCCCTACTCCCTACTCCCTACTCCCTATTCCCTTTGCTGATGAAATCTCAGATACGTGACTTAAAACAACTTTATGAAACTGAGTACGATCAGTGGTTAACTGAAACAGTTAAGCTACTGAAAAATCGTCAATTAGAAGAATTAGATTATGACAACTTAATCGAGGAATTAGAAGCCTTGGGACGCAGCGAACGAAATGCTGTTAAAAGTTTACTATTACAGATAATTATTCATCTACTGTTGTACCAATTTTGGGAAGCAGAGAGGGGGAGAAATGCTAATCACTGGGCGGGGGAAATTATTACCTTTCGAGTTCAACTAGAGGATAAACTTACCACTAATTTACGAAATTACTTAGCTGATGAATTACCCAAAATATACCAAAACGCTTTATTGATTGTCCAGAATAAAACTCAGCTTAAGTCTCTACCTGAACAATGTCCTTATTCCTTTGGGCAATTACTGGATAAGGATTGGTTTCCCAATTGATATTTAAGCATTCAGCTATCAGTGGTCAGCCGTCAGCAAAATTTGTACCTCACTCATCCTGAGAATTGCTATATATAGCACTACCCATGAAGATGCTTGACATTTCTAAACTCCGAAACCTAGTCCTTGCATACTTTTGACTTCTGACTTCTGACTTCTGACTTGCCCGTAGCGCTATACCTCAAGGGACCCGATCGGGTACTGTCAAAGTCTGACTGATGAGGCACACTAGGAGTAGGTAGTGTTAAGGGAGCATACCATTTATGACATGTCAGGCAACTTTCTGCCGCGCTACTGCATCATATAGCATCAGGATTTGCAATAATGTTACGTTTTGTTGCAATGAACGGAAAATGTCAATTGCATAATGTAGATATTAAGCAGATAAATTATATAGGACTTACTAAGTTTTGTTGGTTTCGCCCCCCTAACCCCCCAGGGGAGTACTACTGAGAAAGTCCACCAAGTTTGGGGGACCCACGGGGGCAATGGGTAAGTTTTGTTATATAGCGCCTGTAAGCCTATAAACCTAAATTTGTCAAGTTTATCTGGCAGATATCGGGGTGTAATCTGACTATAGTCAATTCGTCTACCGAGAGGAATTTTAATGACAGTCAATTTCAGCAGATTTTTCCGGGTCTGTAATCCCAGTAAAACCCTGAATCTGGGCAAGGCTGAAGACCAACAATATTACATTGATTTTTCCAAGGTGCGGGGCAGCAATATTCTTGGATAACTAGGTTCACACATCATCAAAAAATCAGTAAATTTTACAAATAAACAGCTCAGAAATGTTAAGTAATTTTTTGACAGATAATGAATCTTTAACAGATCCGTTTTACGAAGACAAAAATGGAATTTTAAAGGTTAGAGGCAAAACCTTAATATTTGGTAATGTCGTGTATCAAATAAATAATATATCAAGTATAGGCTTAGTTAAGCGTACAAATAGTATTCAAAAAATCCCCATCACCAAGTTCATTTTAGTTTTAATAATTATAGACGTTTACTTGTTTTTTACTCCTAACTTACACCTTAAAGTTTTGGGAGTAATTATCCTAGTATTTTTGGTGTGGAAAGTCTATAATTTTTATAAAAATAAATTAAGAAAAAAGTATGCTTTGAGTATTTACACAAATTCAGGTCAAAAAACTTTTTTTTACAGTACAAGCGAAGATTTTATAAAAAAAAGCATCATGGTATTATACAATATAATGAATACTAGCGATGATTTTAATGCGTTTACTTTTAATTTTCAAGAAGCATCTTTTGTTGATCAATCTCAATCTATAAATATTGACCACAATATCGGTTCTCCTTTTTTAGGTGCTCAGGTAAATGGAGATATTGTCAACGAAGTTTAATTATAATTATAATAACCAAAAAATGGTTATTATAATCAAATCAAATCAATTCAATTAAAAAATCAAGGAAAATAATGAAAAAAAAATTACCAAAATCAAATATAAATTTTAATAATAATATAGGCGCTCCCTTCTTAGGAGGTTATGCTGGAAAAATTTCAAATGAGATTAAAAATTAATTTAATGACTCCTCTCATAATCAAACGAAAAACCTAGCTGAAGCAGCGGCAGAAATACAGCAACTTCTCGAACAATTATCAAAAACCTATCCAACCACAACCACTACGGAAAAAATGACAGTAGTTACTAAAGCTGCTGAGCAAATTGAAAAAAATTCCACACTGAAATCACGGGTAGTTGGTGCGCTAAAATCTGCAGGCACTGAGGCGTTTAAAGAAGCAATTGACCACCCATTAGTGAATATCCTAGTGGCAACCATTGAAAGCTGGAAGGATGCAGGGTCGTAGGTGAGTGGGAGTCAGTGAGGAGTAGAATAAGGGAGCAATCGCCTTTTACCCTAAGACCACAAGGTGTCCACGGAATAATAACGGTTTCAGGCTAGGACAGAATCAAGCTTTCAGCTGACGTCGAACTCAGGTCTTAGTAGGTCACGGCATCCCCTGTAGTCTACTCCGTAAGCATTCAGCCGTCAGCCGTCAGCCGTCAGCCAATGGCTGATAGCACCTCAAGTAGCACCATCTGTAGTGCATGAGCTGATAGCTGATAGCTGATAGCTGATAGCTGATAGCTGATAGCTGATAGCTGATAGCTGATAGCTGAATGCTTACTCTACTCCTTTTTCTGAGAAAGGGTTTTGGTGGAGTTTATCCCTTTCATTACCGTAGCGATGGCAAATAGGCTATTGAGTTTCTGATTCGATCACGCTTAATTATGCCGATAGTTTACTATTGCCGATCATCTCTAACTTTTACTCCTAGTAAATTCAGTAATTTTTGTCATTATTTTTTTAGTTTCCTGTGAGGTTTTTACTTAGTTTTATATCAATCAAGCCCACTCTTACCTTAAAAATTGAACCCTAACTAATTTAGTTATGAATAAATCCTATAAGCAAGGCTTATGGGATTTATTTATTAGTCTATGATTTTTTAATTTTGACTTTACTTGTATCAGATTAGTAGCCTAACAGGTACGGAAGAACCTAAATTTTTTCCTTGCATCATTCCATCAAAAACAGTTTGGTGATGCCTCCTATGTTGAACCTACCATATATTCAACTCGAACGATGCTATCTATTAGCCCTCGAACTCTTGATTAATAAACCATATCCAAATGTGGGTATCAAGGACGATTACTTGAGACATTCCCAATCTTGTTCCTCAACGACGGAAGTGACCAAATCCCCCAAAGTTCTACCTTTACCCGCAATCGACCCAAGGGGAGTCCGGCGCAATACTTTTGGTTCAGTATCGGAAAGATCGCGTTTTCTATCTATCATGAGGTACACAAGATTTTTTCTGTGTTCCCTGCTCCGCTGTTCCCTGCTCCGCTGTTCCCTGCTCCGAAGTCCCTATTCCCTGTTCCCTAAAACCAAGGTACCCCATCGGGTACTGCTAAAGTCTGACTGAGGAGGCAGACTAGGAGTAGTAATTTTGAAGGGAGTATACCATTAGTGAGATTTCAGGCAACTTTCTGCGCAGCTACTGCATCATATACCATCAGGATTAGGAATAATGTTACGTTTTGTTGCAGTGAAGGGAAAATGTCAATTTCATAATGTGTAGCTATTAAGTCGATAAATTATATAGAGGCTGTATATCCTATAGAGCCTCAAGTTGTCAGCTATGTCGATCTGGCAGATATCGGGGTGCAATCTGAGAACAGTCAATTCGTCTACCGGGGGGAATTTTAATGACAGTCAATTTCGGCAGATTTTTTCGGGTCTGTAATCCTAGTAAAACCCTGAATCTGGGCAAGGCTGAAGACCAACAATATTACATTGATTTTTCCAAGGTGCGGGGCAGCAATATTATTCGAGAACTCAGACGCACCATTACCTTCTCAGAAGACGAACCCACCTGTCAGTTGTTTACGGGACACATGGGCTGTGGCAAGTCTACCGAGTTATCGCGATTGAAAAGGAAATTAGAAGAACAGGGATTTCATGTCGTTTATTTTGAGTCCTCTAATGACTTGGACCTGGCCGATGTAGAGATCAGTGATATTTTGCTGACCATTGCTCGTCAGGTGATTCAAAGTCTGGAGGAAGCTAAAATTAGACTCCAACCCACCCGCTTCCAAGGGTTAGTGCAAGGGGCGGCTAAGTTGTTAAACTCCGAGGTGACCGGGTTGAAATTCAAAGTTCCTGAGTTTCAGGCCGGTGGTGTAGGGGTTAACATACCTGATGAGATTGGCATCAGCTCAGAAGAGGGCGAGTATTCCCTAGCCTTTGGGATTGGAGAAATTACTACGAAAGCTAAGAATTCTAAGGACATTCGCTCCCTATTGCGACAACATCTAGAGCCACGGGTCAACAATATTTTAGAAGCAATTAATACAGAACTGATTGAACCAGCTCAACAGCAGCTGCAACAGCAGGGTAAAGCTGGACTAGTGGTGATTGTGGATAATCTTGACCGGATCCATAATAAACCTAAGTCAGGGCAACGGAATCAGCCAGAATATTTGTTTGTAGACCAGGGGGAGTATCTTAATCAACTCAAATGCCATGTGGTCTACACCATTCCCTTGATTTTGGCATTTTCCAATGACCAAGAAAACCTCAGGAATCGCTTTGGTTCTGAGTACCTACTGTTACCGATGGTACAGGTAAAAGAACCAGATGGTAGTCCCAGTGATGCCGGAATTGCTTTGCTGCGACAGATGATCTTAGCCAGAGCATTCCCAGATGTGGAGCTAGAGCAACGGCTCAGTTTAATTACAAAAGTGTTTGATAGCCCACAGACATTGGATCGGCTATGTCTAGTCAGTGGGGGTCATGTCAGGAACTTGCTGGTGCTGCTCCGTAACTGCCTCAGCAAAGATGAGCTGCCTTTATCTCGTAACTTGGTAGAAAGGGTGATTAGTCAGCGTCGCAATGAATTGAGCAGGGCAATTACACCGGATGAGTGGAAATTGCTCAGACATGTGGCTGAACACAAAACTGTCAGGGGTGAGGAGGAATACCAAATCCTGTTGAAGAGTTTGTTTGTGTTTGAGTATTGTAATGGTCAGGGATGCTGGTATGATATCAATCCGGTGTTAGCTGATGCCAAGGAGTTGAATGGAAACTAGACTTCTTGCAGAAGTAGGGAACAGGGAACAGCGGATCTGGGAACAGGGAACAGCGGATCTGGGAACAGAGAGTAGGGAACAGGGAGTAGGGAACAAGGAACAAAAATTCTCACAATTCCTACACGGATTGCTATATCAGCGATCAGCGAATGCGCTACGCGCACGCTACTTGAGGTGCTATCAGCCACTCCCTGTCCGGTTAAAGGGCGTGAATCAATTCATAAAAATTATCATGCTCATGAGGTACACATAGTTTTTTACCAATCCCTCCCTTACCCGCGCCCAGTTTACTCCCTAATCCCTGCTCCCTGCTCCCTGCTCCCTGCTCCCTGCTCCCTACTCCCTGCTCCCTACTCCCTGCTCCCTACTCCCTAAAATTTACCTCACCCAATTAAAAACCGCTATTATAATGCTAGAGACAACCGGAAATCACAATCAAGATTCCTTGAGAGAACTAATCCGACTAATTAGGTTTTCTCAGGGAGAATTTTCTTTGATTTTGGCGGTTGGTAACTATGGGGTATTGAGGAGACAAATTATTGAGCAGTTGCAGGAGCAATGTTCTATTCCGATCAGGGAGCTGGTCTTAAAGCAATCGGTTAAAACTCTCTATACCACTATTGTGGAAGAGCTAGGTCCGGAACAGCCAGAGGCGTTGATGGTATCTGGGATAGACTCAGTAAGTTGCATTGAGGAAGTGCTGACAGCAACCAACCAGATCCGGGAAGAGTTTCGGAACTTTCGGTTTCCACTGGTGTTGTGGGTGACGGATAAGTTGCTGCAAATGCTAATTCGCTCAGTGCCAGATTTCCACAGTTGGTCAAGCTGTGTTGATTTTGTGATTAGCAGCGGTCAATTAATTCAGTTTATTGAGCAAACCACTGATCAGGTGTTTGCCAAGGTGGTAGCCTCCCGTGAAACTGAGTTTGTGCACAGTTGTACTCTGAATTTAAACAAAGACTCTGGATCCTATGTGGAATTACACTCAGCACGACAGGAGCTGGAAAAGCGGGGAGTGGCCTTAGCCCCAGAGTTAGAAGCAAGTTTGGAATTTGTGCTTGGTCGAGTGGCTGATAATTGTCAAGAAGAGTCTCGACAGCATTATGAGCGCAGTTTAGCTCTGTGGAAACAAACCGATAACCTGGAACGCCGTGGACATATACTATTCTGTTTAGGCTTGTGGTGGGTTGGTTATGCACAGTGGCATCAAGCTGAGAAGGAACAAGGTTGTGAACAAGCAAAAGTTTATTTTCAGGAATCTGTTGAGGTTCTTGAGCAGGCTAACCTCCCAGACTTAGCTGCCAAATTTATTAATTTTTGGGGAGAGGCACTTCAGCGACAGTCAGATTGGGAGCAGTTAGAGAAAGTGGCCAACAAAGCCTTGGCGCTCCATCAAACCTATTCTGATCCTTTCAGAATGGCACGAGGTTATGGCTTTTTGGCTGAAGTAGCCCTAGCAAAATCAGCCTTTAAGAAAGCACAAAAGTATTCCAAACAAGCGCTTTTTCTGCAATCAACGGCATCAGCTAAGATAGTCAATCCCTCACCAGAACAACAAGCTTTATTAGACTGGGAAAAGTCTTTTGTCAAGGGTTGGTATTTATTTTCCTTGGGGCGAGCACTGCTTGGGACTATGCGATCGCAAAAACATGTTCCTCAATTACAAGCAGCACTTTATAACTTGGAAACCGCTAGAGCAGAAACCAAACCCCACTATGATCCAGAACTTTATATTGGTATCCTGAGGGAATTACACCAGGCCTATTGCCAACAAGGGGACTATCTCACTGCCTTTGAGATTAAACAAGACCAACAGGGGATTGAGAGCCGGTTTGGGTTTCGGGCATTCATTGGTGCTGGTCGATTGCAGCCCAAGCAGCAGGTAACTAACCCAGTTTTAGCAACGGTTGAGTGCTCAGAAAGGATAGCGCCAGAAATTGCCGCTTCTGGCAGGGAACGCCATGTTAATCGCCTGATTGAGCGCATGAAACAGGAGCGCTCTAGACTAACTGTGATTCATGGACAGTCGGGGGCGGGGAAAAGTTCGATGATTGAGGCGGGATTAATACCAGCATTAGAACGGCAAACCATTAATACCCGTCGGGTATTACCGGTTTTGCAGCGAGTTTATAGGAATTGGATTCAAGAATTAGGCAAATCCTTAACAAACACGCTGGAGAAGAGAGTACATTTACCATCTGTGCCTGCTAAGCTTGATTCAACCGCCCTCATTCTTGAGCAGTTGCGCAAAAATGCTAGGCAAAATTTGCTTACTGTTTTAATTTTTGACCAGTTTGAAGAGTTTTTAGCAGTTTGCTCAGACCCCAAGCAGAGGCGAGGTTTTTATTATTTTTTGCGAGACTGTCTGAATATTCCTTTTGTGAAGGTAATCTTGTCTGTGCGCGAGGATTATTTACATTGCCTGTTGGAATTTAATAAGTTCAAAATCGATTTAGAGGTTATTAATAATAATATTTTAGATAAGAGGATTCTGTTTCACTTGGGGAATCTTACCCCAGCAGATGCCAAATTATATCTTCAACGGTTAACGGAGCAAGCTCAGTTTCCCTTAGAGCAAGCACTGATTGATAAATTAGTGGAGGATTTAGGGAAAGAATTAGGAGAGATTATACCAATTGAGTTGCAAGTGGTAGGGGCGCAACTGGAACGAAACAAAATTACCACCCTACAACAGTATCAACACCTAGGGCATAACCCAAAAGCTGAATTAGTCAACCAATACTTAGAAGAAGTAGTGGAAGCCTGTGGTGCTGATAACAAACGGGCCGCTGAATTAGTGTTGTACTTGCTAACGGATGAAAACAACACCCGCCCTCTCAAAACTCGCCATGATTTGGAAAAAGAATTAAAAGCCTTGGCCGCTGATGTAGATACAGAGCTAGAACGATTAGATGTAGTGTTGGAAATTTTTGTGAAATCTGGCTTAGTGCTGCTGTTGCCAGAGATTTATAGCGATCGCTATCAATTAGTCCATGATTATCTGGTAGATTTCATTCGACAACGACAAGGGGCTGACATGAGAGCAGAACTTGAAAAAGAGCGAGAGACACGACAACGGCTTCGGAAACGGTTGGTGATGGGGTTAGGGGGATTTAGCGTAGCCATGACTATACTAGCGGTGATTGCAATCGGGCTGTGGCAATCGGCAAAATTCCACGAAAGAGAGGCGATCCTTACTAAACTCAACGCTAAATATAAGCTTTCTTTTCTTGTAGATGAAAATCAGCTTGATGCCCTTTTAAGCATCATCAAGGCAGGGAAACGATTAAACTCTAAAATAGCAAAATCAGACCTTGAAAAAGAGACTGTATCTAACCTCTGGCAAGCAGTCAACTTAATCCAAGAACACCATCGTTTAGAGGGACATCAAGGTAATGTCTTGAGTGTCAGTGTCAGTCCTGATAATCAGCTAATTGCCTCAGCTAGCTCTGATCAAACCATCAAACTGTGGAGTCGTGATGGCAAATTGATTAAAGACTTAAAAGGACATCAGGAGACAGTGTGGTGCGTTAGTTTTAGCCCTGATAATCAAATCATTGCCTCTGCCAGTAAAGACAAAACCATTAAACTCTGGCATCGCGATGGCACCTTAATTAACACCTTAACAGGACATGGTAAGGGGGTGAAGTGGGTAAGTTTTAGCCCGGATGGTCAGACCATTGCGTCAGCCAGTAGTGATAAAACTATTAAACTCTGGAACCGTGATGGGACTTTGATCAAAACCTTGACAGGACATAAGGATGCTGTGTTGAGTGTTAGTTTTAGCAATGACGGAGAGTTAATTGCTTCCGCCAGTAAGGACAAAACGGTCAAACTCTGGAGTAGTGATGGTACATTCATCAAAACTCTAGAAGGGCATGACAAGGCTGTTTGGAGTGTAATTTTTAGCCCGGATAGTCAGACCATTGCTTCAGCTAGTGATGATCGGACCGTTAAACTTTGGAACCGTGATGGAACCTTAGCGAAAACCTTGCCAGGATATGATCATCCTATCAACAGCGTCAGCTTTAGTCCGGATGGTAAGTGGATTGCTTCAGGGAGTAGTGACGGAAAAATCCAACTCTGGACTGGTAAGGGTACACTAATTTCAACCCTTCCTGGTCATAAAGATATTGTCAATCAGGTTAGTTTCACTCCTGACAGTAAGATGCTAGCCTCAGCTAGTGTTGATTTCACTGTCAAACTTTGGAGTCTTGACCAAACCTGGCCTAAGGTTTTCCAACCTACCACCTATACAGTCTATGGTTATGGTGCTAGTTTTAGCCCGGATGGTGAGATAATTGCCTCTGGTAGTCGAGATGATAACACGGTCAAACTCTGGAACCCGGAGAAGCAGATTCGGGAACTCACCCTCCAGGGACATCAGGATTTTGTGAATGGGGTTGATTTCAGCCCCGATGGTCAGTTAATTGCCACCGCCAGTAATGACAGGACGGTCAAACTCTGGAATGGCCAGGGGAAACTGCTACATACTCTAGAGGGGCATAGCGCTCCAGTTTATAGCGTTAGTTTCAGTCCTGATAGCCAAATTATTGCCTCTGCTAGTGAGGATAGCACAGTAAAACTCTGGAGCAGGGAAGGGAAATTGCTACGTACTTTAGCGGGACATACAGATGCCATTAATCGGGTCACTTTCAGTCCCAATGGTCAGTTAATTGCCTCTGCTAGTAATGACAATACGGTGAAACTCTGGAACCAGAACGGAACTCTAATTACTACCCTGACTGGGGATAGGAAGTTGTCCTCCCTTAGTTTCAGCCCCGATGGTAAGCGGATTGTGGCAGGTGCGGCCCGTGGTTCTATAGTAATCTGGAGTCGTAAAGACATCTCCTGGCAGCAATTCGCATCTAAAAAAGGAGTAGGGCATACAAAAACTGTTTATGATGTTAGTTTCCACCCCAATCGAGACATTATTGCTTCTGCTAGTGCGGATGGAACAGTTAAACTATGGAACCCCAATGGACTTTTAATCGGAACGTTAAGCGAGGGTTCTGAACCTGTGGAGTCTGTGAATTTCAGTCCAGACGGTGAAACCCTAGTCTCGATTAACGCAGCGAATCGGGTGAGTATTTGGAATTTAGATTACAGTCAATATTTAGATTACAGTCAATCAAACGATGTGAATTACTTACTGAAGCGTGGTTGTGATCAGCTTGGTAATTATCTTAAAAATAATCTGAACGTCAAGAAAGAAGACAGAACACTCTGTGAGGGAATTGAGGAGCAAGAGTAAATTAGCTGGAATATATAGCAGTTCTCACAGTCATGAGATACAAAAGATTTTTTCCCGACTCCCGACTCCCGACTCCCGACTCCCATTAACCCACAACTTGTGTAACTCACCCAATTAAGAACTGCTATATATGATCAATCTCTAGCTGAAGCGGACTCTACTGAAGTCCCGATTGTGGAATGTCGTAGCGTGGCGGTCTAGGATCTGGATCTTGGGGCTCTCTTGCACCAGCAGCGGTATCAAATATAGTGTATTTAAGGAATGAAACATCCTCCAATAGACTATTCTCACTAGAGTCAGGTTCGGTGATTAAGTTCCAGGAAGCTGTCTCCATAGCTAAAACCTGACTAGCAGTGATTGTCGATACTGCTGTTATCCCTAGTAGGGACAGAATTTTGTAACGTTTCATAACTGGACTCCGTGGGTTCTCTGCTAATTCCAACTCTACTCATATATACATTTATCCCAGATTGATGGCTCAGATCAGGAATGTCTCTGAGTCTAGAATATCGTAGCTTTAGCGGTTTAGACGAATCTGCCGAGGGAAAGTTCCCCATGAATAATTTAGAATTAAGAATGAAGAATTAAGAATGAAGAATTAAGAATTAAGAATTAAGAATTGAGAATGAAGAATTAAGAATGAAGAATTGAGAATTGAGAATTAAGAATTAAGAATTGAGAATTAAGAATTAAGAAGGAAGAATTGAGAAGTCTGGCTGCTGGCTGCTGGCTGCTGGCTTTTGGCGTAAGCATTCAGCTATCAGCTATCAGCGTGTCGCGTATCAGCTATCAGCTAATGCACTACTTGAGGTGCTACTTGAGGTGCTATCAGCCAATGGCTGACGGCTGACGGCTGACGGCTGAATGCTTACCTTTTGGCTTCTGGCTTCTGGCTTCTGGCTTCTGGCTTCTGGCTTCTACCTCCTACATTCATTCTACATTATCCATTCTTAATTCTACATTCTTAATTCTACATTCTTAATTCTCCCTTCTCAATTCTACATTCTTAATTCTAGATTCTTAATTCTCCCTTCTCCCTTCTTAATTCTACATTCTTAATTCTACATTCTTAATTCTACATTCTACATTCTAATAACCTTTAACCTTAGAGCAAAGCTGATTCAGTAACTCCTTTGGAATGACCTCAAAATTTTCTAACAGAAAATCCATTAAGGCCAGATGATACAAGGAATCGGAAGAGGGAGATTTATAGCGAGGACCTTGGGCCAGCCAGGAGTTTACAGCGTAACTTGAGCGGCAGCAAATTTGAGCAATGTCTTCTTGCTTAACTTGCCATTTTCGGTAAAACTCCTGGGGGGTCATGGATAGTCGGCAGTAGCTGTATAGGTAGATCAAGATTTCTTCTCGCTCGGTTATGGGACGAGGATAAGCATGTTCCCCTGTGGATTGGCTCCTGGCAATTTGGGCAAGGCGGTTTAGGGCTCGCTGACAGTGAATCAGATGATTGAGATGATCATTAGATCGTTTATCTGGCATCATGGAATTACCTCACACATAGCTTGTGACTGAGGACATAAGCCGCGCTTCTTAGTTGACGTGGAAAGCGCGGCTTTTTGTCCATAAATATTATCGAAATATCGGACATTTTTATTATTACTAATATCTCGGTAAATGTCAAGGATTAGTTTTTAATTTTAAACATTTTTTTACAAATTTAAAAAAGTGATTATTTGGGGGGGTATCTAGAAATAAAATCATTTTTATTAGGTAACTTTGGAGTAGTGATTAGGGAGTATGGAGCAGGTAGTAGGGATAATAATGTGGGTATAGGGGGGATATTTGAAAAGTATTTTGATTTTAATTTTGCGATTAAATGTGATTAAATATTTATTAATTAGTAACTAGGCAATTCAAGTATTGATTCATGGTGTTAAAATGAGTAAAATATATCATCATTATTCGGATTTTAATAACTCCTATGCTCAAGATATTGAGCAGGTGCTTGGCATGTTATCGAAGATAACCTCTTGCTCTGTTGGGGAGATTAAACCCCACTTGGATGCACTTTTGAATCGTCTAAATCAGGAAAAAGATGATTCAGCTTCGGCTTCATTTTATGAAACGTCAACCCATGAGGAATGGTCAGCAGAATTTCAGGCATGGGTTGACAGTCATAAGAGTCGAGATATTCCTGTCCTTAGTGATGAAGCGATGAGTAGAGAAAGTATTTATCCGGATCGGTTTTGATGGCTTACCTTTTAGATACAAATATATTGCTGAGAACGATTACGTTTAGTGACCCGATGCACCTAGAGGCTGTAAACGCCCTTGATATCTTAAATGCCCGTCGCGAAAAGGTATAGCGCTACGCGCAAGTCAGAAGTTAGAAGTCAGAAGTCAAAAGTAAGCTAGGACTAGGTTTCTAAGTTTAGAAATGTCCTAACTTTAATGCGTAGTGCTATAGTTATTGCCCCTCAAAATTTGATTGAATTGTGGAATGTCTGTACTCGTCCGTCCAAGAATAACGGTTTGGGGTTTACTCTTAGTCAAACAAAAGCCGAAATTGATCGTTTGAAGCGGTTATTTGTCTTTCTCCCCGATACTCATAAAATATACTCAGAATGGGAAAAGTTAGTTACGATCTACGAAGTGAAGGGGGTAAAGGTTCATGATGCCCGCTTAGTAGCTTTTATGAAAGTTCATGATTTAAGTCATATTCTGAGTTTTAATATCCGAGATTTTCGCCGTTTCGGTGACGAGGTTATTCCTGTACATCCTAAGGATATTTTTGACACCACCGAATAGGGAGCGTTGCTTAATAGTGGAATGATTTTAATAGATAAACGCTCAACCCTCAACCACAAACCAAACCGGGTACTGACTTCTATCACACGAGTACCCATTAACCGCTAACTAGTACTAGTTTTTCGCTAACTAGTACTAGTTTATCATATAACAGTACCCATTAACGGCTAACTAGTACTGGTGTATAACAAACGGGTACCCATGTATAACAAACGAGTACTAGTTTATCATATAACAGTACTCGTTTTCGTTAACTAGTACTGGTGTATAACAAACAAGTACTAGTTTTTCGTTAAAATGTACTAGTTTATCACATATCAGTACTTTTTTATCAGTAAATAGTACTTGTTGATAATGCACTAGTACTTGTGTATTAAAAAAAGGTACTGATTTGTTCTTAACGAGTACCATTTTCTCACATGCCAGTACAGTTGGCGGTTTTATCAGTGCTATAGCAAAGGGAGTAGGGAGTAGGGAGTAGGGAGTAGGGAGTAGGGAGTAGCTTACAAGGGATTGTTTTCCCGATGCCCGATGCCCGATGCCCGATGCCCGATGCCCGATGCCCGATGCCCTTGCCCATAGCGCTATATCAATAAATTCACTGAACGCCTCAAAAAAATTCTATCAAGTACTTCCAGTTTTTATGAGGATTTTTCTGATTACATTGCTAGTTTTTTTGGGGCAATATAGTTGATGTGATGTTAACTATTGCAAGATAATATATGGCTCGACTCAAGCGAAGTTCAAGAAAATTGATGAATGCAGAACGGCGACTTGCTAGTCTTAAATCTATTAATGCTAGGCTGGATTTAGGCAATGGAATGACAATTCAGCAGTTGGAAGCTTCTATCCAATCTGTGCGATAAAAGTTAGAAAATTACAACACTATGCTGTCAACTATTGATGGGGCTTATAATAATCTTTTAGAAGCAGAAGAGGTATTGACAGACATCAGTGAGAAAATGCTATTGGCAGTTGCTGTCAAGTATGGCAAAAATAGCTTTGAATATGAAATGGCAGGGGGTGTGCGTAAAACTGAGCGCAAACGACGCATCCGTCGAACTATTGACAGTGCTAACTCAGAGCTAAACTAGACTTCTTGCAAAAGTCGGAAGGAACAGGGAACTTTGACTACAACAGCTTTTGGTGCTTTTATCAATATCCTAACTTTAATGGGTAGTGCTATCCCTGTTCTGTCACTTTGGGATAATCGAACGAATTTGCGTCATTTCAGCCTACGAAAAATCAAGGTTTGACCTCAGTTTGACAGAAGAATGATCCCGATTCCAGATTCCAGATTCCAGATTCCAGATTCCCTGTTCCCTGCTCCCTGTTCCCTGTTCCCTAAAACCAGAAACTCTGTACCTCACCTAATTAAAAACTGCTATAATATAATAATAATTAATTCCAGCAGCTATTGGTTAACACTTGCTTTGCCCCATGGATGAAAAGCGCCTCCAAGCCTATGTGAGTCTGATACAAATGCTGCTGAGTTGTCCCAGTGGCAAGGAACCAGAGATTTTGAACTCCCATCAGGATTTGGTAGATGGGGAGTTGGTGCAGGTGATGCAACAGGTGGCCGAGTCTTTGGCACAGGAGGGCAATAAAGATGCTGCTGAATTTTTAACTAATGTTACCGGTCAGCTAGGGAAGGCCCTGGGATTGTCATCAACAAGTCCTACCTTTTCCCAATTGCCGACTGCCGATTCACAACTTAACTTCCTGATGGAGGTATTGCGGGCAACTGCAAAAAGCAAAGGTAACCCGCAAGTGGTTTATCCTCTCCTGCAAGCAAACCTAGATAAACTAGATGATTACTTGGCAGTGCTATTGCGACATTGGGGAACGGTGACTCTGGCAGAAGTAGAACCAGAACTAGCCCAAGGCATCGCAGTAGGTATTTTCAATTTCAGCAATCTGATTGCAGAGTTTCCCCTAGGCAGTAGGGCGATTAACTTAGAGATTGCCATTACTGGCTATGAGGTGGTTGGCACTGTGTTTACCCGTGAGTCATTTCCCCAAGATTGGGCAAATACTCAAAATAATCTGGCAAATGCCTACCTTTACAGAATCAGGGGTCAGAAGGCAGACAACCTCGAAGCCGCCATCAAGGCTTTCCAAGCAGCTTTGCAAGTGCGCACCCCTGAGGCTTTTCCCCAAGAGTGGGCAGGTACTCAAAATAATCTGGCAAATGCCTACAGTGACAGTGACAGAATCAGGGGTCAGAAGGCAGACAACCTCGAAGCCGCCATCACGGCTTACCAAGCAGCTTTGCAAGTGCGCACCCGTGAGGCGTTTCCCCAACAGTGGGCAATGACTCAAAATAATCTGGGAAATGCCTACCGTCAAAGAATCAGGGGTCAGAAGGCAGACAACCTTGAAGATGCAATCAATGCTTACCAAGGGGCTTTGCAAGTGTACACCCGTGAGGCTTTTCCTGTTGATTGGGCAAGTGCTCAAAATAATCTAGCAGTTGCCTACAGTCAAAGAATCAGGGGTCAGAAGGCAGACAACCTCGAAGCCGCCATCAATGGTTTCCAAGCAGCTTTGCAAGTGCGCACCCGTGAGGCTTTTCCTGTTGATTGGGCAATGACTCAAAATAATCTGGCTTCTACCTACTGTCACAGAATCAGGGGTCAGAAGGCAGACAACCTCGAAGCCGCCATCAATGGTTTCCAAGCAGCTTTGCAAGTGCGCACCCGTGAGGCTTTTCCTGTTGATTGGGCAGGTACTCAACATAATCTGGCTTCTACCTACTGTCAAAGAATCAGGGGACAGAAAGCAGACAACCTCGAAGCCACCATCACAGCTTACCAAGGGGCTTTGCAAGTGTACACCCGTGAGGCTTTTCCTGTTGATTGGGCAAGGACTCAAAATAATCTGGCAGTTGCCTACAGTGACAGAATCAGGGGAAAGAAGGCAGACAACCTTGAAGATGCAATCAATGCTTACCAAGGGGCTTTGCAAGTGCGCACCCGTGAGGCTTTTCCTGTTGATTGGGCAAGGACTCAACATAATCTGGGAATTGCCTACACTAACAGAATCAGGGGTCAGAAGGCAGACAACCTCGAAGCCGCCATCAAGGCTTTCCAAGGGGCTTTGCAAGTACTCACCCGTAAGGCTTTTCCTTTTGATTGGGCAATGACTCAATATAATCTGGCAGTTGCCTACAGTGACAGAATCAGGGGACAGAAGGCAGACAACCTCGAAGATGCCATCAAGGCTTGCCAAGGGGCTTTACAAGTACTCACCCGTGAGGCTTTTCCTGTTGATTGGGCAAGTGCTCAAAATAATCTGGGAATTGCCTACACTAACAGAATCAGGGGACAGAAGGCAGACAACCTCGAAGCCGCCATCACAGCTTACCAAGCAGCTTTGCAAGTGTACACCCGTCAGACTTTTCCTGTTGATTGGGCAAGGACTCAAAATAATCTGGCTTCTACCTACTGTCAAAGAATCAGGGGACAGAAGGCAGACAACCTTGAAGCCGCCATCACAGCTTACCAAGCAGCTTTGCAAGTGCGCACCCGTGAGGCTTTTCCCCAAAATTGGGCAACCACTCAAAATAATCTGGCTTCTACCTACTGTCAAAGAATCAGGGGTCAGAAGGCTGACAACCTCGAAGCCGCCATCACAGCTTACCAAGCAGCTTTGCAAGTGCGCACCCGTGAGGCTTTTCCCCAAAACCATGCCGAAACCTTATTTAACCTTGGGCTTGCCTACCAAGATGCCCAACAGTTAACCAATGCTTATCATACCTTTGCTGAGGCTATTGAAACAGTAGAATCCCTGCGTGGTGAAATCATCTCTGGTTCTGGAGTAGAGGCAGACAAACAAAAACTAGCTGAAGAATGGCATAAACTCTACAGCAGCATGGTAGAAGTATGCCTGGAACTCAACAAACCCACTGAAGCAATTGAATATGCAGAACGTAGCAAAGCCAGAAACTTAGTAGAACTCCTAGCTAACAAAAACCTCTATCCTAAACGCGATCGCTACCCCAACCCAGAGGTTCACCAAGCTCACTGCCAGCAACTAGACCAACTCCGACGGGAAATCCCAGTAATACAGCGAGAGTTAGAGATAGTAACTAGAAATCGGGAGTCAGAGGAGAAATACCACGAAACTATCAAGACAAACCAGCAAAGGTTAAAGGGCTTAAAACAGCAGCAGGATAACTTACTCAAGGAAATCAACCAACTAGATCTTAGTTTTCAATTCACCCAACAGGTTGAACCGATTCCCTTTAGTGATATCCAAACGCTGATTGATGACCACACTGCTATTATTCAGTGGTATATCACAGACAATCAGATTCTCACCTTTATCATCACCAGTCAGAATCAGCACCCACAGGTTAGGCAATTTTATTCTGAAGACCGCAAAGCCCTATTTGGTTTGACTCTAGAATATTTGGTTACTTACTACCGGAAAAAATACCAGTGGAAAACTAACCTAAATCAGCTACTAAGCCGATTAACCCAGATTCTGCATATTGAAAAAATTTTCGCTGATTACTACCAGAAAAAATACCAGTGGGAAACTAACCTAGATCAGTTACTCAGACGATTAGCCCAGATTCTGCATATAGAGGAAATTTTAGCTGAACTGCCCCAAGAGTGCGACCAGTTAATTTTCATCCCCCATCGCTTATTACATTTGTTCCCCCTTCATGCTTTGCCCATTGAGAATAGGGAGCAACAGGCAAACAATAGTGAGCAAAATACCCACACTAACAATGCTTACTTACTTGACTTGTTCCCCAAAGGAGTTCGATATGCTCCCAGTTGCCAATTACTGCAACTAAGTCAAAATCAACAGCGTCCCGATTTCAGTAAGCTTTTTGCTATCCAAAACCCGACTAACGATTCATATAAAAACCTATACTACGCCGACTTAGAAGTTAACAACATTCTCCCATTATTCTCCTCTTCCCAAGTCTTAGCCAAGCAGGCTGCAACTGAAGCTGCTGTTAAGACCAGTCAAGAGATGTCACTATCCCACTGTCATCATTTTTCTTGTCATGGTCAGTTCAATCCAATATCACCCCAAGAATCAGCACTGATTCTCGCCAAAGATGACAGTCCAGAAGATGGACGCCTTACTGTAGCGGAAATCTTTGGACTGAGTCTCAATCAATGCCGCCTTGTTAGCCTCTCTGCTTGTGAAACAGGCATTACTAAAGTTTTCGGTAGTACTTCTGATCAGTACAGCAGCGATGAATATATTAGTTTGCCCAGTGGTTTCCTCTATGCAGGTAGTCCCAGCGTTGTCAGCAGCCTATGGACAGTGAATGAGTTTCCCACCGCCTTCTTAATGATTAAATTTTATCAAAACCTAAGTCAGTTTACCATCATAGAAACCGGTGCAGTTGCCGTTGCCCTCAACCAAGCTCAAATATGGCTGCGGGATGTTACAAAAGAAGAATTAGAAGAGTGGACAAACCATTTAAATCGTCTTTACCTGACTCCCAATCAGAACTTCGATTGGTTATCCTGGTTTAGTAAGATGAAGCCAAAAGAACAGCCTTTTCAATCACCTTACTACTGGGCTGCTTTTTGTGCCATCGGGAAATAAAGCTCACTCCAGAAGATATCTCATAATTTTTATAATGTCACCGAAACCTAAAGATAGAATCGAAGCTTTTATTGATCTAATAAAATACCAACCCTCTATTTTTTTAGAGGAAAATAGGATTGATTTAAAGCAACAAATAGAAAAGTTTCCAGAAGATGTTGAAGCCCTCTCAAATGCCATTTCTTCTTGGTGCCTCAAACACCCTAACATTTTTACGGCTTTAAGAGATAAACTAGATAGCTTAGATAGCATGTTGGGTTCAATACCTGGAGAACAAAAGGGTCCAGCTGAATCGAATCCCAAACCTAAACCCGAAGACTACAAACCACTCCTAAAAAACCAGGTGCGGGAAAGTTTCCCCGAAACTACTCCCGAAACTACTAAGGAGCAAAAACCATCAGACTCTAACAAATGAACCAGACACCCACAGCTTGGAAAGCACAAAATCCTAGCCTCACCCTCTATGCCTTTCAGCTGCGCCAAGAGATCAGTAAAGGCAAGCAAGAGGTGATGGACAATGCTGATCAACTGTGGGAACAATGTGTTGCCCTTGGCCAACAGCGGAACATCCAACTCCTCAAATCTCTCAAAACAGAACTCCGCTGCTACACTTACGATTCCAAAGATTCTCAGTACCACTACAATCCCAGCCATGAAGACCAAGAAGCAACACCAGAGGAGAAACCCTATCTAGATGATTGGCTGGAATTGGTGAGGAAAGACCCCCAATCAGATCAAGCCCGTCAGCTGCGTTTTCACAGTGAGTCAGATAAAAATGGTTTGCGCCTGATGGGAGAAATTTATCCCCTGCGCATTCACGATACCTATGCCCTTGACGTGACCCTACGTTACCGTGAAACTGTAGATTTAGCCCAGCTAAGTCAGCTAAATCCCACTGACCAAATCCAAGCCTCCATCGGACAGACCCTACTGCTATTTACTAAACCAGTTAATGTCGAAGAATCCGCCTATGAAGACTTTGCTAATCACTGTGTTGCAGCGTTAGTTAAGGAAACAGCAGACTATATCCAACCATCAACAACGGGTCAACTCTTTGGTAGTCCTATTTTTGAATACGATAATGACAAAGAGACGCCCAGGGAACGCTGTCACATTTTGGTGTGGTTAGACTCTCATCCTGAAACCTTGAGCAAAACCGTCGAGGCTTATCACTCCTTGCTCAATTTGCTCGGTTGTCGCAGTAAAATACTTTACGCTTATTCTCAATCTCGCCACTGTCATGATAAAGCCTTGGAACTCTATAGGGAATTAGAGCAAAAGGTAGAGCAATTAGTCCAACCCCCTGAAGAAACCCTAGAGGAACTCAACCAGTGGCTCAAGGAAATACCCCAACGGGCATTTCACTATGCTAAATACCTCCGGGACATGGAAGACCACAGAACTACAATTACTACGAACATCGAGAACTATAGATCCAGGTTAGAGAACATTAAAGCATTGAGTTTGCCCAATGATGACCTGGCATTTCTACAAACCTTCCTTGACCGCACCTGCAAGCAATTTAAAACTCAGATTCAAGTAGACCTCAACTACCTTAGACCTGGTCAAAACTTATTTGAGCAGATGACTGCCACGATTCGGGGCATGATCGAGGTTAAGCAAGCAGAAAGCGATCGCATTTTACAGGAAACCTTACAAGCTAATGAAGCTGCTGCCCAAAAACGGGAACAAAAATTAGAACTAGTGATTACCGTAGTCGGTACCGGTTTAGCCGTCAGCGGTATTTCGTCCCAAGTTGCCTCTGATGCTACCGAGAAAATTTTATCAGTTTCCAAAGAAGACGCTAATCTTCCCAGTTATTTCGGCTACAGTTTCCTAGATATACTATTTCATCTCCTAGTAGGAGTTATCTTAGCAACTCCTGTAGGCATTATTGTCTGGTGGTGGCGAAGAAAGCCGAACGGAAGGTAATTTCTAAGCCATTCAGCGGTCAGCTATCAGCTATCAGCTATCAGCTATTAGCATTAAGCTAAGCTGCTTTTGAATAGGCGTTGCTAATTCTGGGTATGATTCCGCCCCCTAGGGCGTGTTGTCAAAGTCGTTGTATCCTAATACTAACCCACCGAACCTGTAAAGATACCCACAGCATAAGGATAGATGACTGAATTCCAGATTCGCTTAGCTAAAATCTCAGATGTAGAACCTATCTTGGATTTTTGCCAATATACCTGGGAAAATCAAAACGATTACATGCACTTAGTATTGGAGAAACGGATTAACAATCCTGAAAATAAAGTTTTTGTAGTTACTCTTGATGATATTCCTGTGGCGATGCAGCAAGTCGTTATTTTGTCCAAACAGGAAGTTTGGCGAAGTTCTTTGAGAGTAGATCGTCGCTATAGACGGCGAGGTTTATCTAAATTATTAGATGCACATACAAATAAGTATTTATCTCAACTAAATGTTCCTATATTACGTTACTGTGTCTTGTCTAACAATGAAGTAATGTTGAAAATTATCTCTCGCCGAGGAGATAAAAAAATAGATAGTTATAGTCTTTGTAAAGCTGATGCTATTGCTTCATAAACCAACCAGTTAATTCAATTAGACCTGAAAGATTTTGATGATAATTGGTATTTAATCATTATAAATAATTTATTATACAAAAAACAAACATTTTACACACAATTAATTCCTAAATGTCAAATTATTACTCCTGAGTTAGTAAAAGACTGTCTGCTTGGGGGAAAAGTTTTCGGATTAAGACAAAATGAAAGATTACGAGGTATAGCTATTCAAAGTTACTCGGAAGTTTCAGAGGAAGAGTTTTATATTGGTTATCTTCATGGAGAGCCAGAAATCTTGACAGTGCTTCTTTGTGAATTATGTAAATTAGCCTATTCTTTAGGTAAGTCAGTGGTTAAAGGTCTTTTTCCTTTGAATGATATTTTCGCAAATGCTCTTTCCCAAGCTGCTTTTCAAAGAATACATCAAGCTGAAATAGGGATATATCGCTCTTCTTTCAAACCGGGTTGATTTCTTGGGTGCATCTCATTCTTGCTGTTCGACCCGGTGGGTGGAACCGGCATCTTAGTGGAATGGGCATCTTAGTGGAACCGGCATCTTGCCGGTTATCAATATTCCCAGGCGGACTGTCCCAACACTGGCGCTAGAGCGAAAAATGAGGGCGAGCCCGTCTGATCACGCACCACTAGCAACATTTACTAATTAGATTAATAATTCTATTATTATTAACCCAAAACTGGTTTACCTGTAGCAACAACCTGTTCTATAATATCAGCCGCTCGACTCACTCCCCCTGCTAATTTAATTGCCTCTTGTAGCCTCAAGGCATTCTTTTTATAGGAATCTTCCGTTAAGACCAGTTTGATAGCCTTTTGTAGCTTCTCCACACTCAATTTTTTCAGAGGTATGACCTCTCCTGTTCCTGTCCAAGCGATCCGCGCCGCCACTCCAGGTTGATCGTTGGTAATGGGAATAGCTACCATTGGTACTCCATTACTCAAAGATTCTAGGGTAGTATTCATTCCGGCGTGAGTGATGGTAAGGGTCGCTTTTTGTAATAGTTCTAATTGAGGTGCATAGCCAACAACTAAGGTATTTCCAGGCAATTCTGGCAAAGATTCTGGAGTAGCACCCCCACCTAAAGCAATCACTAATTGAGCATCCAATCCCACACAAGCGTCTGCAATCATTTGGAAAATCCACAGAAGCCGATTTTGTAACGTACCCATAGAAGCATAAATCAGTGGTTGTCCAGTGAGTTTTTCATAAGGAAAAGGCGCAGGTTCTCGACTCGCTGGGTTACTATAAGGCCCTGTGAAATGAAAACAAGACGGTAGTTCTGTTCTAGGAAATTCAAATTCAGCAGGCTGGTGACTAAGTTGAGCCAATTGAGAAGAGTATTGATTGACGTTATCATAGGGAGATAAATTCCACTGCTGACGATAATCATTAATAACGTTTTCCAGAGATTTCCCCATCAGAGAAAGCAGTGCATAACCCACTCGATTGCGTAGAAGTACCCGCCATGAAGGGTCATAATTCCAGGAGGTGCTAAAGGGAGGAACGCTCATTTCCCGATTCAAAATTAAGGCACTGCATACAGTAACAAAAGGAATATCTAGATAGTCAGCGATAGTTCCTCCTGCTGGATAAGCTTGATCTACTAATAATAGCTCTATACCTGCTGCTTTAATTACGTCTGGAGCATCCCGAAGAGACATTTTGGCTACATTGACAATCCAATTGATTGTATACTGGAATGCCTTAAATCCGCTGAGATTACCTAGTTGAGTAAATATGTCTTTTGTGGCTCCTTTGGGAAAATCAGACTTGCCAATCACCTGAAATTCTAATCCTGCGGCTAGAACTTTTGGTTGAGCGTCTTCAATGCCGAATACAGTGACGCGATGACCACGCTGTTTCAGTTCGTAACCTAAAGGAGTCATAGTGTTAAGATGACCAGAAGCAGCAGGACAAATGATGCCAAAATGAGTCATAATATTTGAACAGTAAAAGACGTGACCCCGATTTAATGGTACTTGAGCAAAAATTCAACTCAAATTTAACATAAACTGGCTTGGTAAGGGATGAATAGGTACCGATACTTGTCTAACCAATCGATAAAACGACAAGATATGGCTGTAGGAACTGCTTTAACAGCATTGCGATCGCAGACCCAAACTCATGTCTACGTTCCCTGGCTTATCCTGTCCAGATAAAGCTGCGATCGCAGTTAGTCCTCTCAGGATTGTGTTATACTTAAAGACTATAGGTCTCAAAAATCTCGATACAATTTGCGATCGCACCCAAATGAGCAATTTCATAACCAATCGTAGATGCCATAGTTATCTTGAGAGAGCAAAACTGATAATAATGAAGAATGTAGAATGCAGAATGTATAATTCAATTCTTAATTCTTAATTCTTAATTATCAATTCTTAATTCTTAATTCTTAATTATCAATTCTTAATTCTTAATTCTTAATGAACTATAAGTCTCAAGAATCTCGATACAATTTGCGATCGCACCCAAATGAGCAATTTCATAACCATGGGTATTTTGGGTAGGAAAACTCAAGCAAGCAGCACGAGCAACATGACCAAACTTCATGGCGATCGAAGCATCAGAGCCAAAACCATCAATAACCGCCAACTGAATCGGGACCTCACAACTTTCTGCCGCTTGTTGCAATTCCCGATTTAACCCTTCATCGTACATGCCATAATTATCTTGAGAGAGCAACACTGGTGCTGGTCCATCTTCGATGGGATACTCCGCAGACAACGGACAAATTTCCAGAGCAATCAACGCATCTAGAGATTGATTTTGAGTAAAATACAAAGCCCCAATTGCCCCTACTTCCTCCTTTGCTGATGCCACCAAATAGGTATCAACTGCTGGAGTTTTCAACCGTTGGGCTAAGGTTAGCAAAATCGCGATGGATGCCTTATTATCCAGGGTATAGCTAGCAATATAATCCTTAAGGCGCACAGGTCTCTTACGATGTTTACCAACTACCATACGAGTGCCTGGACGCACCCCAGCCTCTGCCAATTCTGTAGTACTACATTTAGTTTCAATCCAGGCATCTTGCCAACGTAGAGGAGCATCATCCTGCAACGCTTTTTGGGGAGATTCATGGGAAACATGACGTGAGCCAAAGGAGAGAATACCGCTAATGGTATAGTTATCCCCCAACAGCTCCACCACACCCTCACCATAAACCCAAGGAAAAGAACCCCCCAACCGGCGCACTTCCACCCGTCCTGCGTCACCAATCCGTTTAACAATCGCACCAATTTCATCTTTATGAGCAGTAATCGCAATGGGACTGGCACCAGCATCCTTACCAGGGATTTTAGCAATTACATTTCCCGCCCGATCCTGCCAAGTTTCCACCCCTAAAGCTTGAAACCGATGCAGTAACAATTGGTCAATTTCCCCTTCCGCACCACTAGGGGAATGGTGCATAACTAACTCTTCTATGGTTTTGAACAGTTGGTTGTAATTGTTAGTCATTGTTGGGAAGAGGGAGTAGGGAGTAGGGAGTCGGGAGTCGGGAGTCGGGAGTCGGGAGTCGGGAGTAGGGAGTCGGGAGTAGGGAGTCGGGAGTCGGGAATAGTAGGAAAGAAAACCTAGGATTTTTTGATGTTATGATAACTCAGAATTGGGTTTCATGATCTAATTGAAAACGGTATCTAGAGGGAGCTTCGGAACAGGTAATAGTAGGAAAAAACTCCTAGTATTTTTTGATGATACTGGTAAAGATGTAGTGATTTAGGCGTTGGTCTGGTCAAGGTTTCGGGAGCTAAAGTCAGGAATTGTATAGCACTACCAGGATTTTTACCGATTCCCGACTCCCGACTCCCGACTCCCGATTCCCAATTCCCGATTCCCGATTCCCGATTCCCGATTCCCGATTCGCGCATTCTAAATTCGCGCATTCTAAATTCCCGATCCCCTCTTCCCTATTCTCTTAGAACCTATTCCTAAAGCCCCCAAAGCAAATAGACCTAAAGCCATTGCTGGTTCAGGAACATTAGTTGGGTGTGGATGGTTATTAGCTGGGTGTGGATGGTTATTATCTGGGTGTGGATCGTTCAATGCTGATAGGGCTAAATCCGCAATGATTCGATAAACACCAGTGGTTGGATGTTGTAAATCCCAGAATAAAAACTCTTCGGGATTCTCACATACAAATTGTGCTGGTATATTCAGACAAGGAGTAGTGACATTGGTGAAACCAAATTCCTTCGGCTGAGCCAGAATTTCCTTAAATATAGAATTAACATCAAGCGGGATGATATTGACATCTGAGTCGGCAGTCTGACTGAATTGATCCAGTAGTTCAGACAAACCAGAATTATGGTCTTCTATCAAGGTGTTGAGGGCATCGGTAGTACCAGGAACACGTCCATCAACTCCCAGAGCAATGGGCGTATTGCCCAAATCTGGCAAGTTAACGACCATAATAGTCTTAGCCCCAACATCAGTCAGGTCTTGGAGTGCATCTGACAAATTTGCCAAGGTGGTGTCAGTTTCTGTAAATGGTTCAAAAGTGCCTTGGTTGGGTAGATAATCATTAGCACCAGCCCACACTATATACAGAGCATCTGGGTCAGCAGACTGACCGGCTTGTATTAGGGGAACAGTAAAGGCATCAATCTGCGGTTGCAATCCTGGTAAAACTTCCAATCCAGAGAAGGGAACAGGGGCAGTTTGTACAGTGCCTGTAGTAGAACCACCAAAAGCGAAGTTAATGCCTTCAGTAGGGATAGCACCTGAGCCAAGAGTGGTAAACAGAGTAGGGTTTAATTCCAAATCCCCTGCAAGATAATCCACCCAGTTGGGACCATTGGAAAAACGTCCCTCAAAATAGGGTGGACTGGGGGGAATTCGCTCTACGGTGGCATTAAACAGATTGCCTTGATCAGAGAGGCTGTCTCCAAAGATATACATCTTGCTAAACAACTCGACAGCATTTGCCCTCAGGGGCAACATTAAAGAGAAAAAGACTAATCCTGTAGCGGCAATTTGTGTCTTCATGATGTTATTTAACTTAATTGCAGATAATTATCTCAGCTCATGTCCGATTTAATACTTATCCTTCTTGGTTGATAGTAAATTGAACCTTGAAAATTAACTAACCATAAGCAATTAGCAATTCAAAATTCAAAATTCAAAATTCAAAATTCAAAATTCACAGGCATCAGATCAACCATTTTAGACGTGATTAACCGGACTTGATATAGCAGTCGCCAGGGCAGGCGCGGACATGACAAAAGTCTCAAACCTAAGTAAGCGCAAGAGTTTGACTTCTGA
Source organism: Moorena sp. SIO3I6 (assembly GCF_010672095.1). Lineage (NCBI taxonomy): Bacteria > Bacillati > Cyanobacteriota > Cyanophyceae > Coleofasciculales > Coleofasciculaceae > Moorena > Moorena sp. SIO3I6. The sequence continues at coordinate 57,188 of NZ_JAAHHU010000034.1, forward strand.
CTTCTGACTTCTGACTTCTGACTTGTGCTATATCATGTCTGCCATTGACACACTTGACCAATCACCACTAATTACTAACCCATGACAATAGCTATTCGTAATTGTGCTTAAGCACAATTAAAAGCTGTTTTCAGCTGTTTTGTATGCACCTAATTCGATGGTTTAGCTTTTGGTGCCCCTGATGGCTGACTGGTTTGAGGTTTAAGAAACAGTGCTTCTTTGGCAGATTGCCCTTCACCCTGAGAACCGAAATACCAAAGCGCTGCTCCTGCTTCAGCACGGGTGACTGGTTTTTTAGGCTGAAACAATATTGTATAACCAAAAACTCGGCGAATGTTTGCCAAATCGCCATTTCGGAAATCAGCTAAGACGGCTCGCAATGCTTTCGGGTCAATTTCAGCGGTATCTTTGAAGCCCCAGGTTTCTTTCACTGCTTCAATAGAGGCTTTGGGCAAAGCTTTACGAGTATCGAGAGGCACTTTCCACAACATCAGATTTTCCCTAGTCAATGGTGCATCTGGACGAAACAATACTGCCGTAGAATCGCCACTGAGGGGACTAGAAATTAATCCAGCATCAGCTAATCCCTGAATATAGGGAAAATCAGGATCCGTACGAGGCACATCCTGAAATGCAGGTTGAGTAGTTTTGGATGCTAAACGGATTTGCAATCCTGGACGATTGGCATAGATCCGATTATTCGCATCCATCAGCCAACGGGCATACTGACGGCGGCTTATGGTTTGATTCGGGGCAAACTGAGTACCTTGACTATCAGCATTGGTCTTTGGATTAGCTGTGCCTGGGGTTAAGACTCCCAATTTTGCCAAATCTGCCACATACTTACGCAAATCTCGGGGGACTTTATCCAAGTCAGTAAATTTCTCAGGTTCTCCTGACCTGACCTGATCTGGCTTACTCGCAACCTCAGAGGGTTGTGTTGGTTTCTGGGGTTGTGTTGGTTTCTGAGGTTGTGTTGGTTTCTGAGGTTGTGTTGGTTTTTGAGCTTGTGTTGGTTTCTGGGATGGTTGTGGTTTCTCAGCTTGTGTTGGTTTCTCAGCTTTGGTATCCTTACCATCCCGGACGTACTGAATATCAAATGTGGTCACACTGCTGTTGGTAGCAACCGCTGGGGGCTTTGATGAGGAGGCAGCGCTCGATTTGCCAGTAGTGGCACGAGAAGGAATCGAAAGGGTAACATCCAAGTCATTACGACGGACGATGAATGTGCCACCATCTTGCTCTTCAGGCTGGTCGAGGACTTCCCAGCCTCCCGACTCAAAGGTCTTTTGGTAAAAGTTCTGAATTAAATTAATTGGGTCAGGGGATGACCAAATCGTCAGCTTACCTGGAGCAGCAGCATCTTTGAGGGGTTCGACTTGTTCCAAGGTTGCTTGTTGATAACGGGGAATCTCAGTGGGGAAGTCTTCTGGCAACGGTACTGACTTCTGTTTCTGGGGAGTACTTTGAGGCTTGTTCGGAGATGGCCGACCCAAGTTTTTGGGTGGGTTATCTTTCAGTGTGGGGTCTGCTCCCAAAGACCGCTGCAAAGCGTCACCTAGGTTAGTGTTGGCGCAGGCACTCAACACACCCAGAAGACAAACCGCTAAACTCGCACGTAGGACAGAGTGTGGAAACAGCACGGGCATTGTCCAACAACAGTACTCACTTCCTAAACTAACGCAAATTCACAAAAGGGCAATCAAGCGTGTTATCCTGGCTGAGTTGCCAAACTAGTAAAGATGTTTAGGGCTAGGGGGGCGGTCATACCCATAAATCTGCCTTACCGTCAATTTAAATGTCAATTTAAATCTTGTATGGATGCACAGAAAAAGAAATTAGCAGCACCGAGTGAATCTTCTGAATCTTTTCAGGAGCAGCAAGCAGATGCTCAGGGTCAACAACAGGCCAAGGGTGGCACGCCATTCTGGAAGCAAGTACAGGAAAATTTCCAAATTATTGCGATCGCACTAGCCTTAGCTCTATTGATTCGAGTATTTGTCGCAGAACCTCGCTACATTCCCTCGGATTCCATGTACCCGACGTTGGGAGTAGGCGATCGCTTAGTGGTGGAAAAAATCTCTTACCGTTTCCATACCCCAAAAGTCGGTGACATTATAGTGTTTGAACTACCGCCACAATTACAAATTTTGGGTTACTCAAAAGACCAAGCTTTCATCAAGCGGGTGATTGGCACATCCGGTGATACGGTTCAAGTCAAAGATGGCAAAGTTTATCGCAACGGTACTCCTCTAGACGAGGACTACATTGCCCAACCTCCCCATTATCAGATGGGGCTGGTGCAGGTGCCAGAAGATCAGCTATTTGTCATGGGAGATAACCGCAACAATAGCAACGATTCCCATGTTTGGGGTTTTCTAGGTAAAGACAAAGTCATTGGTCGTGCCTGTTTCCGTTTTTGGCCACTTAGTGAACTTGGTTCGATCTGAACTATAACAGCAGTTTTCAATTGGGTGAGGTACGTAAGCATTCAGCCGTCAGCTGTCAGCTGTCAGCTGACGGCAGTAATTACCATTACCCATTACCCATTACTATTATGAAGGATTCACAGTAACCAACCTACACTTCCCTACCCTGGTGAGGGTAGGTTGGTGACCCAACCACTGAGATCCACTGCTAAGGTTTGACCCAACTTGAGTAGGGGGCTTGGGGAAAGTGAAGCACTGAGGGCAGTGCTACAGGTACACATTTTACATAGCCAGGGATAGCTGCCATTGCTATCACTATCTTTGTTTTGACTATCTTTCTTTAAATCTTGGCTTTGGATCAGCTGAGGCAAAATTTGGTTATGGAAGTACTGCAAGTAAAGTTCTTGGCAACGATCTAAGGATAAGCTTAGATTGAGCTGATTCCCAACATCAATCATTTTGTCTAGCCGTTGAATATCGACTTCCACTTCCTCTGGGTTGCTATCGTAAAGAATTTGCCAGAGCGTACGCAAAATTAACTTTTCTAAGGTTTGCTTGACTTCTAGGGTATTCAACTGACAGTGGAGATGATTCGCTGCTGTTGCGATCGCTTCTAACTCTGCCAACCTACTCCATACCACCTGCTGATCACTGCTATCACTATCTAATGCCCTAATCACAGTAATACACTGATTGGATATAGCAATTTCTGCTGCTACTT
>NZ_JAAHHU010000340.1:0-4719 GCF_010672095.1 Moorena sp. SIO3I6
CAAGAGCTTTTCCCGAACTAGAGTCAAATCAACGTCTCCAAAAAATCACAGAACTTTTTGATAGTCCTAAAACTTTAGAGCTTTTGTGTTTGGTCAGTGGTGGTCATATTCGTAATTTGTTGAGATTCCTGTATGACTGTATTCGTCAGGAAAAGAAATTACCTCTTTCTAGTGAAACTTTGAAAAAAGTAATTCAAAAAAAGCGTGACCAAATGGTTTTGGCAATTGAACCTAATGAATGGGAATTACTGCGTCAAGTAGTTCGTTCTAAAAAAGTTACAGGAGATGACGGATATAAAATCTTAATTCGTAGTATGTTTGTTTACGAATATAGTGATACTAAAGGGTCTTGGTTTGATATTAATCCTATTTTAGAAGGTGCGGAAGAATTGAATTCATGAATGATTTAAATGTATCCTTTGAGAGTTCTGATAATGAGCGATCGCTTGAAGATATAGTATGGACAATTGAAATGTCTCAGGGACAGTTTTCTTTAATATTAGCTCTATGTGAATCGACTGACTTGCGCGATAACATGGCTCAAAAATTGCAAGAAATTTGCCCGAATATAAAAGAAATTGTTCTAAAGCCATCAGATACCCTAATCCATACAAAACTTAAAGATATAAGCAGTCAAAAACAGCCCCCAGCCGTTATGGTTCGTGGTTTTGAGTCAGTCACAGACATCAATCAAATACTAACGTCGCTGAATCAAGTAAGAGAAGAGTTGTGGAAGTATTTTAAGTTTCCTGTAATTTTATGGATTAATGGGGCAATTTCAAAAAAAATGATTCGACTTACTCCAGATATTGAGAGTTGGGCTAGTATAACTAATTTTAGTAGTTTCTCTAGAAAACAGATTGATTACCGACAAGAAAAGGTGGATAGATTCAATAATAATCAAAGTTATGAATATCGCGATCGATTGAATAATAATTTTTTAAGTGAGTTGTTTTCGAGATTTTATGTTATTAATGCGCTATCTTAATCAGTTTTAATTAAATTTTCAAAAGTAAATGGAAGGCTCCCTTGAACTCACCCTACAAATTACAATAGCTGTTACTGCAGGGATCTCTGGCCAAGTTATTGCCGAATATTTGAAAGTTCCAAGTATTGTTTTCTTGCTCCTCTTCGGGATCTTGCTCGGGTCAGATGGTTTAGCCTTACTCCATCCTCATCAATTGGGAGTAGGCTTAGAAGTGCTGGAAAGATTTACCTTAGCCATTGTCCTATTTGAGGCCGGTCTTAATTTAAAATTACGAGATTTGGGTCGAGTGTCCGGTAGCTTACGTAATCTGGTAACAGTGGGAACACTGATCACCCTCTTTGGTGGAGGTATGGCAGCTCGCTGGCTGGTACCATTCCCCTGGCCAATGGCCTTTCTCTATGGCTCTCTCGTGGTTGTTACCGGGCCATCTGTAATCAAACCCCTACTCAAGCAAGCACAGGTAGACCGACGAGTTGCTACTTTGCTAGAAGGGGAAGGTGTCCTTCTAGACCCAGTTGGACTGATTTTAGCTGTCGTCGTTCTGGGTACCATCGTGAATGTTTATGCTGATGCAAATTTTTCATTTATTGCTCTGGAGTTGCGCTTGGGAATTGGCAGTCTCATCGGGCTCTTTAGCGGTTGGTTACTGGCCTTAATACTCAAGAGTACTAGCTTTCTCTCAGAGGACATGAAAAATGTTCTGGTTTTGGCTGGAGTTTTCTTAGTTTTTAGTCTTGCTCAACTGTCCCGCAGTGAATCAGGACTAATGGGAACTATGATCGCGGGTTTGGTTCTTGGAAATTCATCCGTACCGGAAGAGCGACTGCTGAAGAGATTTCACGGGCAACTAACTATTATTTGTATTTCTGTCTTATTTATTCTCCTAGCAGCAGATATCTCAATTGCCAGTATTTTTGCCTTGGGTTGGGGTAGCCTCTTAACAGTGCTCATGCTGATGTTAGTGATTCGCCCGATTAGTGTGGCTGTGTGTACTTTCAACAGTGACATGAACTGGCGGCAGAAACTTTTTTTAGCTTGGATTGCTCCCAAAGGAATTGTTGCTGGTTCCGGCGCTTCCTTGTTTGCTACTGTGTTAACTCAGCGTGGCATTAATGGTGGAGATTCTATTAAAGCATTGGTTTTTCTCACCATAATGGTGACTGTTTTTATAGAAGGGTTAACAGCGGTTTGGGTAGCCCGATGGCTGAAAATTACCTCTTCTGAGGCAAAGGGAGCAATAATTATTGGTTGTAATCCATTAGGTTGTTTAATAGGACGTCTGTTTCAAGAGCGGGGAGAATCGGTGGTATTGATTGACACAGACTCGGAAGCTTGTCAAAAGGCAAGAGAACAAAATCTACGAGTTTTCCAAAGCAGCGGTCTCGATACCGATGTTTTGGAAGAAGCGGGAATTGAATCAATAGGGACTTTCATGGCACTCACCAGTAATGGTGAGGTTAATTTAGTCTTAGCGCAGCGGGCAGTTGAGGAATTTCAGCCTCCCCGGGTCTTAGCGGTCTTTCCTGGCAATCCCGATGATGGTACAAAAACCAATAAAGGGAAGGTAAGTCAAGCTTTCATGTCTAAACTGCCCATCAAAACTTGGAACCAGTACATCAGTGATGGACAAGTTAAGTTGGGAAAAACAGTTCTCAAAGAGTCAGGATTTGGTTTTCAAAGAGCCCATATAAAAGCCTTAATTCGTTCTGGAGAACTTGTACCATTGTTGGTGATACAAGATAATCGACTGCAAGTGGTAAAAGCGGAAGAAGACTGGCTTCCAGGATATCAAATTATCTATCTTTTGCATGATCTGAGACCCAAACTACTCAAACGCATGTCCGGTCGTACCCAATATTCTCGTCTGGCATTACAAAAACTTGCAGAGGTGGAAGAATTACCTATTGCTGGTTTTAGTGCTAAGGAAGGAAATGCCCTTTGGGAACCATTGACAAATGATGACATGTTGATAAACGCAGCTATTGAGCAGCGAAACGAGGGAATAAGACTAGCAAAATCCGGTAAGGTAGAGGAAGCTACATCGGCTTTTATAAAAGCTTTAGAATATCAGCATAATATCAACCTGGATCGCACAGGAAAAACTCAAGAAAAAGACCCGGAATCCTTTGCCAAAAAATTAGCAGCATCTACCAAGATAGATCAGGGTACAAGACTAGCAAAATCGGGAAATGTAGAGGTAGCTAGATCGGCTTTTAGAATAGCATTAGAACTGAATCCTACCAGCAACCTTGATCGCACAGGAAAAACTCAAGAAAAAGACCCGGAATCCTTTGCTAAAAAATTAGCAGCACCTACCAAGATAGATGAGGGTACAAAACTAGCAAAATCTGGGGATATAGAGGGAGCTAGATCGGCTTTTATACAAGCTTTAGAATATAAGCCGAATATTAACCTTGATAGCACAGGAAAAACTCAAGAAAAAGACCCGGAATCCTTTGCCAAAAAATTAGCAGCACCTCAGAAGATCGAAGAAGGAACAAAATTAGGAAAATCTGGAAAAACAGAAGAAGCAGTAGCAATTTTAAAAGAAGCACTACAATGGAAGCCTGAGATTGATATCTACAAGCACTTAAGTCAATTCAATGATGGGCTAAGTGAATGGGCCGATCGCGTTTACAATTCTCTAGAAGAGAAAGAAAAACCAGTGGCTCTGCGTATTTTATTGGAACTTGTCGAGATAGAACATGAAACAACTAAGTCAGGTAAAGCTAATTATAAACCCAGCCAAGCTTTTTTAGAAAATTTACCAAATCCAGAGCAATCTCTGGAACTTTTACAGCAAGTTACAGACAAGTTGGCTGACCAAACAAATAGGTTAATTAGCATAAGTAAGTTACCTGCTGGGCTGACAATCTTATCTATTACACATGAACCCTTGTTGGATGGTTGGATAACTTTACAAAAATGGCTCAAAGATTATCAAGCTGTAATAAAAGTAAAACAGAAAATTGAAAGGGTAGCTAAACTTTGGAAAAATGACCCAACTAATGATATTTGGCTATGGAGAGGAACGATTTTAGAGGAAGCGGAGAACTATTTAAAAGAATATGGACATTTAGGACTATTACAGGGTCTTGGTTATGAATTTATTGAAGCTAGCAAAGAGTTGAGACAAAAACAAATAGAGGAAGAACGTAGCCGATTACAAGTTGTCAATAAACAATTGGAAAGATTAAATAAACTTAAAGATGAATTTTTAGCTAATACCTCTCATGAACTACGAACACCTCTCAGTGCTATAATTAACCTTGCGGAGTCTATGATAGATTCCCCCGTCGATCAACTCTCAGAATCCCAGAAAAACAATCTATCTCTTATTATCTATAGTGGCTCTAGACTAACTAATCTTGTTAACGATATTCTAGATTTTTCAAAACTTAGTAACCAGGATATTAAACTCCAGAAAAAATAAATTCGTGTAAAACAAATCACTGAAGTAGTTCTTACAATAAATCAACCTTCAGTAAAAAACAACGCCTTGAAACTGATTAATTCTATTGATGAAAAGTTACCTCCCGTATATGCTGATGAAAATCGTCTGCAACAAATTCTATTCAACCTTATTGGTAATGCTATTAAATTCACTGAACGGGGTCAAATCGAAGTATCGGCAAAATTGATTTCTGAGAAAAATCAGAGACTTTTCCTAGCAATTACTGTCTCTGACACAGGTATTGGTATCCCAGAAGATAAATTAGACAGAATTTTTG
>NZ_JAAHHU010000341.1:0-4707 GCF_010672095.1 Moorena sp. SIO3I6
ATGTGAGTCCGCGTTCTATTCAATTTTGATTTTTGATACTTCGGGATCATACTGTTCATATACCCATTCCAGTTGCAGATGCCGCTTTAATTTCTCGAGTAATTCTTCAACGTTCACAGGCTTAGAAAGAATATCGATCCAGCCTATATCCTGACTCTGTTGGTGTTCTAATTCATAAACACTGGCAGATGTCGCGATTACCATGATCTGTTTCAATTGCTCTGATGAGCGGATACGTCGCATCATTTCAAAGCCATCCATCACTGGCATCACTAAGTCAGTAATAATTAAGTCAGGGTGAAATTCTATAGCTTTTTCCAAACCCTCAACCCCATTACTCGCTTCCAAAAGTTTAAATCCCAGAGGTTGTAAAAAATTAACAATAAAAGAGCGATTCTTGGGTTTGTCATCTACCACTACTATTTTACGCACCTTGCCCTGAAAACCAACGATAGTATTGGTATAAATTTTAGTTTTGTGATCCATTACTGTGGTAGTAGGTAAATCCAAATCCACAGAAAAAACACTACCCTTGCCAGAAGTACTTTCAACTTTGATATGACTTCCCATGAGATTAACAATTTTCTGGCTAATAGCTAATCCCAGACCAGTGCCTTGATCTCGAATAGCACTATCCCCAAATTGTTCAAAGGGTAAAAATATTGTTTCCAATTCTTCTGGGTTGAGTCCGATGCCAGTATCTTCGATTTTAAATCGAATTTTAACCATGGGTGATTGGGAGACTTTGCCCATTAGTGGCATGATTTTGTCTGTGATAACTTTTCCCTCTTCCCCCTCTTCTCCCTCTTGCTGATCTCTATAAATCCTAGGGAGTGGTGGTTGTAGGGCTTTATCATTACTGATCACCTCTACCTTGAAGGTTACTCCGCCATGGTCAGTAAACTTAATAGCATTGCTCAGGAGGTTAATCAGAACTTGTCGCAGTCGTTTTTCATCAGCCACAATCCCTGCTGGTAGATAGGATGAGGGTTGATAAATAAAAGAGATACCCTTTTGCTGAGCTTTGATACGGCAGATTTCTACAACCGAGATCAAAAAAGTAGGAAAATGAATCTCTTTCGGCAACAGTTCCATTTTCCTGGCTTCGATTTTCGACAGCTCTAAGATGTCATTGATCAAGTTGAGCAAGTGAGTACCACATTGGTAAACGAGATCGATACTATGCTTTTGTTTAGGGCTAGCGGTTTTATCCCGTTGGAGGATTTGGGCATAACCTAAAATGCCATTGAGAGGAGTACGCAGTTCATGAGTCATATTGGAGAGGAATTCACTTTTGGCTTGGCTAGCTAATTCAGCAGCTTCTTTAGCTTTTGCCAGTTCAATGGCTTGTTGTTTTAACTCCTGATTTTGGAGTTGCAGCTTTTCAGTTAACTCCTGAATCCGTAAATGATTGATTATCCGAGTTAAGAGTTGCTCATGTTGGAGTGGCTTAGTGACATAATCGACTCCCCCAACTTCAAATCCTTTCACCTGATCCTCGGTACTAGATAACGCCGTCATAAAAATTACAGGAATATCTTTAGTAGCCTGATCCGCCTTCAATCGACAGCAGGTTTCAAAGCCATCTATACCTGGCATCAAAACATCCAGTAAAATAATTTGAGGATGGGCATACTTAGCGCGTTTTAACCCACTTTCACCATCTTGGGATACTAAAATTGTGAATCCACAATCTTCTAAATAATCAAAGGCAACCCTTAAATTTGTGGGATTATCATCAATAATCAATATGGTATACTTTTTTAATTCAAAGTCATTTGTTTTAGCAATTACACTCATGGATTTTATTCCAGATGCAGATAATCTTTAAACAAGGTAACAATTGCTTGTTATTGAAACCCTTCGGCTAAGTTTTTGAGTTTGGTGGGCTTTGGGAATGTAGTTTTCATCGACTGGTTCGAGGTATAGCAATTCCTAAGTATTCAGCGATCAGCCATTCCCGTAGCGTGGCCAACGGCCAAGGCCAACGGCTGACTGCTGACTGCACCTCAAGTAGCACCATCTGTAGCGCATATGCTTACAGCAATTCTGGCGGAGGTTGTGAACTCTCATGGGGGTCTCAATAGACAACAGAAGCGAAAAAGATTCTGGAAGTCTTGCCCCAATTGAGCTAAAACCGCGCTTTCCTGAGAGGTCTAATCGATTGTGAACTCTCACGCGGGCATCCTGCCCGCACTACCAGGAATTTTGGACTTCTGGATTTTCACAACTCGCCCACGAAACCCGATAGTGAGTTCCTGGGCGAATTTTTGTCATACTGCCCAGCATCGCCAAGTTTATAGAGCACTTCCATTTCCTGAGGGGGGGTACTACAAAGCGTTGATCACAACTGGGTTTTGACCCCTGTTAGGACTTACGCAAATCCCTCAATTTAACGCTACCTGTAGGGTGGGCAAGGTTTTGCCCACCCTACCCATGGATTGTGTGCGTAAGTCCTGCCTGTGATCAAGCTACAGGCTGTTGAGATATTGGCTGATATACCCACTCTAACTGCAAATATTGCCCTAAGAAAACCAGTTACTGTTCCGGAAGAGGGGGAACAGACCTTCAGTGGGGCAACAAAAGGGGGATTGACTAATACCTATGATCACTTCCAATCAGCAAAAATTTGCTTGATTTGTGCGATCGCTTGATGGGTAGCTTGCGCCACAGACAAACCATCTACAACTATTGTTCTAATCGCTTTACCCCAAACATTCTGGGATTGTACTTCAGCGTAAATTGGGGTGAAGACTTGATAGGGTAGACGGGTCGTTTGTTGTAACTGCTTTAGAGCCACTGAAATATGGGGATCTGTTCCATCATTCCAGAATCGGTCTGGTAAAGCTTTAGGCAAAACAGAAACAAATCGCCCTTGAGAACCTTGGATGTATGTTTTCAGATTTTGTGGTTGTACCAAATAGAACAAGAAATCCTTAGCAACCTGCTTTTTATCCGATCTTTCCAACAGAATTACCTGCCCAATTGAAGCGATGGGTTTCATAGGCTCGACCTTTGGCTTGTTCGGCCATGGCACAGTAGCAAGTTGCTTGGTGTAAATTGCCTGATCTTGCCGTTGGGAACCGGGAATCGATAGGGATGGGTTAGCTGTCATTAAAGTAGTGCGGCTAAGAAAGGCAATATTATTATCAGTGTTTCCCCAATCCACTGCTTCCGGTGGTACCGTACCATTCTTATAGAAGTTGGTATATTTCGCTAAGGCAGCGGTAATCCCCTGATGCACTTGGGGATTATCTAAGCGTAACCGACCATTGGAGTTGATCAGTTTGACATTGTAAGCTTCTAGGAAGTTTTCAAAAATGTCGAAGGTATCAGAAGCCTCGGACATGGGTAAACCAATACCATAAATAGTCTGTTGACCCTGGTGACGTAGTTGCTGTTGAGCGAAGTGCCAAAACTGCCAAAACCCTTGCCAATCCTTAGGAATCGCGTCTGGTGTCTTACCAATAGCTGCCAGTAAGTCTTGCCAACAGTGAATGTAGACTGAATACTGCATGATCGGGACAGCATAGTAGCTGCGCTTCTTCGCCACATTGTTCAGGTAAGTGACACTCTGTAGAACACTGCCAGTGTATAGCTTTTCGAGAGGTTCTACTACCTCAGAAACATCTGCCAATTGGTTGTTCCATGCTAGACGGGGGATGATCTGGGTATCCGCTTCAATACTATAGAAGATGTCCGGAGGGTTGCCTGCTGCGATCGCATTATTGAGTTCCTTTAACGTATCTTTTTCAGATAAAAGGCTAAGCTCAACCTTAATTCCACTCTTTTGTGTCCACCTGGCGATGATTTCTTTGAGTGCATCAGTTTCCTCTGGATAATAACCCTGACTCCACCAGATGCGCAGCGAATTACTCCGGTTTATCGTAAATCCTTTGGTAGACTCAACTTGATTCTTACTACAGTCAGCTAACCCCAGACCAAATAAGAACAAGGATAGTCGAGTAAATTGGCGTCGCTGCATGATTCTTGAACCTCGAAACCGTTGTGCAGACGTGACAACTCTACTCCTACCGATGAACCAATCGTGGTCATTTTGCCAAAGAATAAGCCCCTAAGAGCACTATCCTTAAGGTGGACAAAAGTAGTTTTTTTCACGGACGTATGACCTATGGTGGACTATTTTATCGAAGCTACAGAACGCCCTTGGATGAGCATTTATTTAAGAATTATTGCCTTTGTCTTTGCCTATGGCGCGATTGTCCACTTTAGTAATATAGCAGGTTTTGGTGAAATACCGTGGTTAGAAACACCTTTAACCTGGAGAATTGGCGATGTTTTTTATGGCATTCTCGATACAGCAGCAGTGATTGGACTTTGGCAGCGACAAGTGTGGGGCATTGGATTGTGTTTAGTGGGAATTCTCTCTCAGTTTATTATTTACACAGTATTTATCGATTATTTTGCCGCCACCCCTGAGCAAAGACAAACCATCTACGGTCTTTTGGGAACTGAAGCAATTTTAGTGCTAATATTGACTACATTATTACTGTTAAAAAAGTAATTTTTTGGATAACTAAACAGTGTACGCTATCAGCTATCAGCTATCAGCTATCAGCTATCAGCTATCAGCTATCAGCTATCAGCTATCAGCTATCAGCTATCAGCTATCAGCTATCAGCTATCTGCTATCAGCTAATGCGCTAGGCGCATTAGCTTTGATGGGCAAATCCCCAGACTTTAAAT
>NZ_JAAHHU010000342.1:0-4705 GCF_010672095.1 Moorena sp. SIO3I6
GATTGTTCCCCTTCGTGACGGCCTTCATCCTTAATGTCTTGATAAATTACAGACTGCTGCATGATATCTGTGCGTAAAACCTGGTTAATCAAGTCCCTCTTTAATAATAGCCCTGCTAGAATCCCAGCGCACGCAGCCACATTGCTCTGTATCCTAATTTCTGCAATCGTCTCAACTCTTGCAGCCACCTGACGCAAGGTTTGAGCAGCGTCGGGGGTTTGTGTCAGTATAGCCAAGGGCAATAACCCCGTCGATTCCAGAAACGGCTGAGTCGATTGTTCCCATAGCCGAATGACCTCAAATTCGTGACGAGTACCAGGAATCTCAAACGCTGTCTGATCAACGAGTTCAGAAGTCGAACGGGTCAAGTAAATGACCACTTGGCGCATCTGCTTATTTGGAAAACGGCGGAAAACTCTTAGGCGGTAATCTGCCATTCTGAAGGCCATAGTTGAGTCAGGTTGAGTCTGAAACTCGACGTGAAGGACAAAATCATCAGAATTCAGCAAAATCAAAGCATCCGCTCGAATGGGTTCAAGGGACAGTTCAGATGGACTGAGTTGGGTCATGGTGATGGCTTCACCAAGTAACCAGGAGGCAAAATCCTCGGAAAAGCTCTCAGCGAGGAACTTGCAAGTATTATCGAACATGGAACTATTATATCAAACGGCCCGTCTCAGGGATTCTGCTGGATGGGGACTTTCCTGAAGCAGTGCGATGCGATCGCTCTCCAAAAACTGTTGGGAAAGAAGTGCGTACGCTTAACCAAAACTGACGTTACATAAATGCGTACGCCTCTTTCAACTTTGAAGGGAATCACTCGACATCGATGAAATGGGGATCGAATGCTAAACTTAAGCTATTGATTACAATTCCCTTCGAGGTATGATTAAACCAAGGGGCAGTAATGGCTGAATCTTAAATGACACCAATTGAATTAAGACAAAAAGGCTATTATGCCTTAGTTAAGGAATTAGCGCAAGTTGATGCAATTCGTTTTTTACAAGATGTAGGATTGGGTTTTGGTGATTATACTCAAGAACCTCAACAGTCTCTAAAAAATGTGACAAGATCTGATTTTTGGCAAGACATTCAAGAAATTAGAGCAAAAAAAGACCTTGACAATCAATGATTCTGTTGTCACCAGCGATCGCAAAGCGTGGCCAAAGGCGATCGCATTCTCGTTAATCTTAGTTGAGAAGTAGTGCGGTCAGCGCAGTTATGCCCGTAGGGCTGACGCACCCAAAGCTAAACTTACGAGTTCGATTTACTATCAGCAACAGATAGTGAACGCATCCATTCATCCAAATCGTCGGGTTTCGTAAAGTCCAACAACGCTTCCCCCAAAGCTTCAAGCTGAGGGAGGGATAAGGCTTGAACCTGCGATCGCATTTCTGGGGACACTTCGCCAATGCGACGCAAGAGTTGGCGGAGGATTAGAGATTGTTCCCCTTCGTGACGGCCTTCATCCTTAATGTCTTGATAAATTACAGACTGCTCCATGATATCTCTGCGTAAAACCTGGTTAATCAAGTCCCTCTTTAATAATAGCCCTGCTAGAATCCCAGCGGACGCAGCCACATTGCTCTGTATCCTCATTTCTGGAATCGTCTCAACTCTTGCAGCCACCTGACGCAAGGTTTGAGCAGCGTCGGGGGTTTGTGTCAGCACAGCCAAGGGCAATAACCCCGTCGATTCCAGAAACGGCTGAGTCGATTGTTCCCATAGCCGAATCACCTCAAATTCGTGACGAGTACCAGGAATCTCAAACGCTGTCTGATCAACGAGTTCAGAAGTTGAACGGGTCAAGTAAATGACCACTTGGCGCATCTGCTTATTTGGAAAACGGCGGAAAACTCTCAGGCGGTAATCTGCCATTCTGAAGGCCATAGTTGAGTCAGGTTGAGTCTGAAACTCGACGTGAAGGACAAAATCATCAGAATTCAGCAAAATCAAAGCATCCGCTCGAATGGGTTCAAGGGACAGTTCAGATGGACTGAGTTGGGTCATGGTGATGGCTTCACCAAGTAACCAGGAGGCAAAATCCTCGGAAAAGCTCTCAGCGAGGAACTTGCAAGTATTATCAAACATTAAACGATTATATCAAACGGCCCGTCTCAGGGATTCTGCTGGATCCCGACTCCCGACTCCCGACTCCCGACTCCCGACTCCCTACTCCCGACTCCCTACTCAGATGGATTATTCAACTGCTTCATAAAAAACTCTTCCAATGAAGGACGATTTAAAGTCATACTCATCAATTGGGCATCCATCAGTCTCAGAGAAGCTATAAACTCTTGGGGTTCCCCTCGTAATTGACCGTACCAGCAGTCATCCTCAAATTCCAATTCCATCAGCCACCGTTTAATAATGTCTATATTCCCACCTTTGCCTTTAACTCGGTAGGTGTTATCGGTACCCAAAAGTTCATCTAACGCTCCCATACAAATTAATTCCCCATTAGCGAGAATCGCGATGCGATCGCATATTTTCTCCACATCTGACAAGACATGGCTGTTGAAGAAAATAGTCTTGCCTTGAGCTTTCAGAGACATAATAATCTCTCGGATTTGGTAGCGTCCCATCGGGTCAAGACCGGACATGGGTTCATCGAGAAATACTACTTCTGGGTTATTAATCAGAGCCTGGGCCATACCGATGCGCTGGAGCATCCCTTTAGAATACTGACGTAGTTGTTTCTTTCGTGCTGCTGATTGGGACAATCCTACGAGTTCTAACAGCCTAGGAATACGTTTACGTTTTACCTGATGGGGAATTTGAAATAGTCCAGCGGTAAAGTGCAAAAATTCCCAGCCGGTGAGATAGTCATAGAAGTAGGGGTTTTCTGGTAAGTAACCGATGCGCTGCTTGACCTTAACATTACCAAGGGGATGTCCCAGTAACCATCCTTCTCCGCCAGTAGGACGGACAATTCCTAGTAAGGTTTTTAACAGGGTAGTTTTCCCGGCTCCATTTGGACCGAGTAATCCAAAGGTTTCTCCCTGATAGACGGTTAGGGAGCAATTTTTCAGGGATTCAATTTTTTGATTGAGCCAGAAGCCGGTGCGGTAAACTTTGCGCAGTTGGGAGGTCTGAACAACTGGGATTGGTTCAGAGGTGGTGAGTTGGGGGGGTAAAGTGAGAGTAGATTGCTCCATCCTGTTGCTAAGAAATGAGGGATATAATCTATATTTATTTATTCCCTATTTTGGGGACGTTTGTATCTATTTTGAATAAAATTCCTGATAGCTAATCGGGTAGAGCCTGGCTGAATGTTTACAAAAATCCCCGAAAGCCGAAAGCCCCGTCACAAAGCGAGCGGGGATGAAGGCTCGCCGTAGCCGACACTTCGTGAACGCAGGGGTCTTTAGCCGCCGTGAAAAAATCTTGACTAGTATTTTACACTTTTATACTAGTGTGTTATTATAAAAATATCTCAAAATAGGTCGATATTCGGTGATTATATTAGAGTTTAAAGCCAAAGGTAGAGAGTCCCAATATTCAGCTATAGATGAGGCAATCCGGACTGTTAAATTCATCCGAAATAGCTGCCTTAGTTTGTGGTTGGACAATAAAGGAACCTCGAAAAGTGACCTTAGCAGGTATTCCAAAATCCTTGCTAAGGAGTTCCCTTTTGCTAATGAGTTAAACTCTACTGCTCGTCAGGCTGCGTCTGAGAGGGCATGGTCATCGATTGTTCGCTTCTACGATAACTGCAAGAAAAAAGTCCCAGGGAAAAAGGGTTTTCCAAAATTCCAAAGACGTGCTCGGTCAGTCGAATACAAGAAATCAGGATGGAAATTATCCCCTGATAATAAATCGATAACGTTCACGGACAAAAAGGGGATTGGAAAGCTTAAACTCAAAGGCACCTGGGATTTATGGCGCTTCGACAAAAAGCAAATTAATCGGGTTAGGATAGTAAAGCGAGCCGATGGGTACTATGTCCAATTTTGCGTTGCAGTTAACGTGAAAGAGGAAATAGAGCACACCGGTGAGATGATTGGACTAGATGTAGGACTCAAAGAGTTCTATACAGATTCCAATGGTCATTCCGAACCTAATCCCCGATTTTATAGAAAAGGGGAAAAGCGCTTAAAGTTTTATCAACGCCGGGTTTCCCGGAAAAAGAAAGGCTCATCCAATCGAAGAAAAGCGGTCAATAGGCTAGGTAGACAGCACCTTAAAATAAGTAGGCAGCGTGAGGAACATGCAAAGAGACTTGCACGTTGCGTAATCCGGTTTAACGACCTGGTCGCCTACGAAAATTTAAGAGTTAAAAATTTAGTGAAAAATCACTGTCTCGCTAAGTCTATTAATGATGCTGGTTGGTATCAATTTAGGAAATGGTTAGAACATTTTGGGACTAAATTTGGCAGGATAACTGTTGCAGTAAATCCCGCCTATACCAGTCAAAATTGCTCTGAATGCGGCGAGGTCGTCAAGAAATCACTATCTACCAGGACTCACGTCTGTGAATGTGGATGTGAACTTGACAGAGACCATAACGCTGCCATCAATATCCGAAATCGAGCCATAAGTACGACGGGGCACGTCGGAACTTGGATTATTAATCCGAACGCTTCAGGAGAGTGCGATTCGTTGGCTAGAAACCTTGCCCTAAAAAAAAGCTTGGAGGATTAGCCGCCTGGTCAGGAAACTGAACCATGACAACTTGATAACCATGATGGTGCAAGACCATCCC
>NZ_JAAHHU010000343.1:0-4702 GCF_010672095.1 Moorena sp. SIO3I6
TGGGGAGAGGGGGGGATGGGGAGATGGGGAGAGGGGGGGATGGGGAGATGGGGAGATGGGGCAGGGGCGCGGGAAGTGTGGGAAGTGTGGGAAGGGTGGGGAGATGGGGAGATGGGGAGATCTTACAAGGGTAGGTTTTTTACAAAGGGGCGAGTAGGTACTTTGATTACGTAGAAATTCCTCAAAATTCGTATCAAAATACACAATAATTTCCGGGATAATTCTCCCCATTTCCTGCTTTTCCCGACTCCCGACTCCCAGGGAGTGCGCGTTCACGCTTAGCTTTGAAAAAGCGCGGGGTCGCACCGCTCCCGATTCCCGACTCCCGACTCCCGACCTAAATGTAAACAACCTACCCCTGTGAGGATGGGGAGATCGGGAGATTTTTATTAGAGTAATTATACAGACATCCTAGAATCCCTGCTTAGTAAGCCAGAGAAAAGTAGTTTTCCATGCTTAATAGTATGTTTAACTACATTTTTGCTCATTTTAATCCTATGTCCTGATCTGTTGACAATAACCATAGCTGGTTAAATTTTATGGCTGGATTAAACACATTTTTGTAAAATAGTCAACAGTTAAAATTCTGACTTGGAATTTTATGTTAATAAACATAAACTGGAGTTACCACAGAGGTAAATTGGGGCTACTATAGTAACTTAAGTAATCATATAAACATAATCCCGGAAGGTAAAATATGATACAAGCTGCTGTCAAAATGCTAATTCCTTTCGAATCTCTTGTCGAAGCAATTACTACTCTGGAAATAGAAGACAAAATTAAGCTCAATCAAATCCTCGAAGAAGATATTGCTGAAGTCCAACCGCAAATTGCATTAGAAAAATTGTTACAGCAACCAGTGTCCGAAATGCAGTTTGAGCAATTTGAGCAACCTTTCCAAGCACCCGAGCCTGCCAAGACTGAAACCTCAAAGGTGTCTCTGATTCCCCTGTCTCCCCTGCTGCCTCTAATTCCCTTACGTACCTCAGGGGATAACGTTGCTTGAAGAAATGCGATCGCGGTCTTGTAATAGATCTTGTGGGTGCGTTAAGGCCAAGCCTAACGCACCCTACTCGCTACTGCATCAAGAGGAATTGCTAAAACTTATATAAAAAGTTTTTTCATAACTTTTTCCCGATTCCCGATTCCCGATTCCCGATTCCCGATTCCCGATTCCCTGCCCCCAGCGCTACAATTTACCGACAGATACTCCGTAACTTAACGAGGAATAATTACTATAGAGCTATCGCGGTCATCATCTTCAAAAATTGCCCCTAACCGCATCAAAACCCGTCTCATCTGATTAGAAATACCTCTATTTTTAGCGAACCTAGCCCCTTTAACTTTTGCCCCCCTAATGTCAGCATCACTAAAATCAGCCCCCCTGAGATTGGCACCATGTAACTCGGTAAGATTCATCTTCGCACTTCTGAGATTAGCACTCCTAAGGTCAGCATTTTCAAAGATAGCCAAACTCAAGTCAGCTCCCTGAAGATCAACTCCCCTGAGATCACTGTGACTTAAGTCAGTACGAATCAGCTCAGCTTTGCGTAGCTTGGCACGAATCAGATGGACATAACTCAAATTAGCACGAATCAGGCAGACTTGGGTCATATCTGCTAAACTTAAATCAGCACCTTTGAGATTAGTTCCCCTCAGTTTCGCACCTTTGAGATTAGCTTCACTAAGCTCAGCACGGCTCAAGTTAGCATAAGATAAATCAACACACCTCAAATCAGCCCCCCCCAGGTGGGCACGGATGAAGTTAGTGCCCTGAAGGTTAGCTCTGCTCAAAATCGCACTACCCAGATTAGCCCCCCTGAGTTTAGCCCCCTGGAGGTAAGCACCTCCCAATTTAGCCTCGCTAAGATTGACACCAGTCAGGTCAGTTTTCCTGACGTCAGCTCCCCTCAAGTCAGCACCACTGAGATCACCATCCCTGACATTAGCCCCATCTAATCGTATCCCCCTCAGGTCAGCACCACCAAGGCTTACCCCCTGGAGATTAGCACTCCTGAAGTGGCTCATGCTTAGATTCGCACGACTGAAATCAGCCCCCCTCAAGTCAGCATTACATAAGTTGGCACCTTGGAGGTTAGCCCCCCGGAAATCCGTTCCTCTGAAATCCGCTGCCATCAACCTAGCTTGGCTGAGGTCAGTGTAACTTAAGTCAGCTGCAGTGAAGTCATCAGCCAGATTCAGCCCAACCATTGCGGTCAACTGCTCAAGATTGTCTGTTTCTGCCACTAAAACCCGCTTGATCAGGCTTAGCAGAATCGGTTGAGATTTTTCCTCACCCATATTGCAATTCCACTCGAGACAGATAGGGCTTAAGTCTAGTTACCAACAAATGTTCCACAATCAGTCTGTTTAGCACAACGGTTTTATTGCGGGTAAGGTTTGAGGACCACAACCCCTCAACTTCAGTTACACAAATATCCCGCTGGGATACTTCAAAGATTGCTTGGA
The DNA here is from genome assembly GCF_010672095.1 of Moorena sp. SIO3I6. Lineage (NCBI taxonomy): Bacteria > Bacillati > Cyanobacteriota > Cyanophyceae > Coleofasciculales > Coleofasciculaceae > Moorena > Moorena sp. SIO3I6. Next base: position 2,470 of record NZ_JAAHHU010000343.1, read on the forward strand.
TACAACAGGGTAAAGCAGTGACATTGACAGTTGCTAGCTTTACCCGATTCAGGGAACCAAATAAAACACCATTCCCCTTCTCTTCTTCAAAAATCCAGGCAGGATTTTCTGCCGAAACTTGATTGGTAATGTGGCACCAGGAAACTTGGTCAGTCTCGTGGGATGTCTCGTAGGATTGCAGTTGGGATGTCTCGTAGAATTCTGGTTGATATTCTAGTTGGGATGTCTCGTGGGATTGCGATTGGGTAGCTTCTGGAGTAACAACACCTCCCCCTTTTTCCCTGTTGCCATTAGGATCTGTTGGACGCTGGTTGATATCACAACTAGGCCATGATGACTGTTGATTACCTACTGTTACCAGTTGAAGATAACCACCAAGGTCACGGAATTCATAGGGGATATTACCATTTTGGAGATGAAGACGCAGTACTCCACCTTTGAGTCCAAATTTAACACGACCTTCGAGCAACTGTTCCCACTGTTGCTTAAATTGGATGGTTAGGTATAAATGAATCTGCGGGATTTTAGAGGGTTTTTGCCAAAACTTACGTTTTTGTTTATTTGGCGGAATCAGCGTTCCTTCCAATTTCATCCCTAAGCAATCTAGGCATTTATTCTTAGGCTCAGGTGGAGGCATGTAATAGCAAAGGGAACAGGGAATAGGGAATAGGGAATAGGGAGTAGGGAGTAGGGAGTAGGGAGTAGGGAGTAGCGATGCAGCGCGGTCTTGGGGAGCCAGTGCCTTCATGCGGGGGTTCCCCCCATGAGCAACTGGCGTGGTTTCCCCCACTCGCGCTTTGCATCAAGACGGGAGTAGGGAATTTACGATCCAAAACTCCCACAATTCCTACACGGATTGCTAAAGTAAATGCTATGTTAATAACCTAAGGTTAAGGCACCAGGTCGGCGAGGATCAGATGCACCTTCAAATGAATTGTTAATGTACATAATACTCTGGGTACTCCCCATAGCATTAGCCACCGAAATCTTATATCCTTTATACTTCAATAACTGGATTGTATCACCATTCAAACCCTGTTCTATAAAAAGTTGATCCGGTAACCATTGATGATGTACCCGAATGGCATTAGTAGCTGTAGCAATATTGAGCTGGTGATCAATTACATTCATAATCAATTGCAAAACGGTGGTAATAATCCTACTCCCCCCGGGACTGCCAGTGACTAGATAAGGGTTACCATCTTTGAGCACAATTGTTGGGGTCATAGAACTCAGCATTCTTTTTTCCGGTGCTATAGCATTGAATTCTGCTCCAGTTAACCCAAAAGCATTAGGGACTCCTGGCTTAGCTGAAAAATCATCCATTTCATTGTTGAGGAGAATACCCGTTCCCGGTACTGTAATTTTACTGCCATAGCTGAAGTTTAAAGTATAGGTATTAGCAACAGCATTGCCATACTTATCCATCACTGAATAATGGGTGGTATCATTGCTTTCTACCCGTTGAGTAGGATTACCAGGGGCAATTTCTGAACTGGGAGTTGCTTGATAGGGATTAATCCGTTGACGGATGCTTTCACCATAGGTTTTAGAGGTTAATTCAGCAATCGGAACGGGCACAAAGTCAGGATCTCCTAAAAACTTAGAACGGTCAGCATAAGCTAACTTCATACTTTCCGTCATTAAATGAATGGTTTGGGCAGTATTATGTCCCAGTTTCCGAATCGGAAATGCTTCTAAGGTATTCAACATCTGCACCAGATGGATACCTCCAGAACTTGGAGGTGGCATAGAATAAATCTCATAGCCCCGATAAGTGCCCCGAATCGGCTCTCGAATCACGGGTTTATAGGTCGCTAAATCCTCTTTGGTAATCAGACCACCATTGGCTTCCATGTCTGCTACGATAGCCGATGCGATCGCACCTTCATAAAAGGCTTTAGCCCCATGTTTAGCAATCAGCTTTAAACTACGGGCTAAATCCTTTTGTATCAAGATTTCCCCTACCTGATAAGGCACGCCCCCTGGCTTATAAAAAATAGCCATACTCGCCTCAGAAGCCTGCATTCGCTGCTGAGAGTATCTCAGAGAGCGGAACAAATCTTCAGAAACTGGGAACCCTTTTTCTGCTAATTCTATAGCTGGTTGTAATGCCCGTTCTAAGGAAATAGTGCCGTATTTTTCCAGTGCCATGGTTAACCCAGCTACGGTACCAGGAACACCTACAGATAAATAACTGTATCGAGACTTTTCTGGGTCAACCTCACCATTA
>NZ_JAAHHU010000344.1:0-4622 GCF_010672095.1 Moorena sp. SIO3I6
GGAGTTGGGAGTAGGGAGTAGGGAGTAGGGAGTAGGGAGTAGGGAGTAGGGAGTAGGGAGTAGGGAGTAGGGAGTAGGGAGTAGGGAGTAGGGAGTAGGGAGTAGGGAGTAGGGAGTAGGGAAATAGGGTTGCATTTATAAAAATGAAAAATTTAAACTAGAAACTTGATATTAATTAACCATTAACTATTAATCATTAAAATTAACAATTAACAAATGACTAATGAGCAACTCTACCATCAGCAGGAGGAGCTTCCCCTAGACATGGTAAACTCTCAACCAAAACTCCGGGTTTCTTGGCAAGGTATTTTCTCCCTGCTGATGTTCTTTTATATGTACCTACCCCTGCTGGTACTGACGTTTTATAGCTTCAATGACTCTAAATACAGCGCCCAGTGGCAGGGATTCACGTTTAAGTGGTACCTGAAACTATGGGAGGACGAGAGTGTAAGGACCGCACTATTCAATAGTCTCACGGTAGCGCTAGTGGCAGTAGGGATTTCTGCGGTATTGGGTACCATGATGGCAGTCGGTTTAGCCCGTTACCAGTTTCCAGGGAAACGCTTGTATCGAGGTATCTCCTACTTACCCCTGATTATCCCAGACATTGCGATCGCAGTGGCAACTCTCATCTTTTTGGCAGTTATGGCTATTCCTCTTAGTCTGTGGACTATCATAGCAGCTCATATAGTTTTCTGTTTGGCCTATATTGCCATTGTTGTTTCCTCCCGTATCACCCAGCTTGACCCTCACCTAGAAGAAGCAGCCCTTGATTTAGGAGCAACCCCCTTACAAGCTTTTATAAAAATATTACTACCGGAATTGATGCCAGGGATTATTGCCGGTTGTTTATTGTCTTTTGTCCTAAGTATGGATGATTTTCTGATTTCTAGTTTTACAGCTGGGACTGGTGCAACTACCTTACCTATGGAAATCTTTAGCCGCATCCGCACTGGTGTTAAACCAGATATAAATGCCCTTAGTGTTTTGCTAATCCTGGTATCAGGTGCAGTTGCTTTTATAGCTGAATGGCTCCGTTATCGGAGTGTGGAAAATCGGTAATAATGGGGAATCGGGAATCGGGAATTGGGAATCGGGAATTGGGAATCGGGAATCGGGAATCGGGAATCGGGAATCGGGAATTTATAACTGATACAAGGTTACTTTATATTATTCCATTATACTATTCCATTCCTTAGTTCAGCAACCCCAAAATTGATAATTCATCTTTGATAATTCATCCTTGATTTCAATTTATCTAACCTTTCTTCCAATTCAGTGGTAAGTTGCTCGATCCGATGGTCATTACTTAAGTAGGGAGAGGTAGTTTGAGCGATTCTGAATAGTTGAGTGGCGATTAATTGTTGTTTTTCACCCCAAAGTGTCTTGACTGAACGCAACTGATCTTGTTTGAGCCAATTAAAGCAAAAGTGAGCATAACGGATTGAGGAACGAATTCCCCGTGCTGTTCTAGGATATAAATCCCACAGAGGAATGATATATTGGGGTTGGTATTTCAAACCAACGGATAAGCACCAATCCTGCCATTTAAATGCCAAGATAGTTGGATTAGTGCAGATGGGAATCCAGGGAATTCGTAGCGCATCGGCTACAATTGCTCCATGCATGGCTTCTGTTAGTAAGATTTTGGTTTGGCTGATGGCAGATAATACTTGCTCGACAGGCAAACGAGGGTCAATATACTTAAAGCCGATTTGTTCACAGATTTGATGCCAGGCTTGACCGCCATATCTGGCAGATTTAGCATGGGGCATAACGGCAAATTGATGGATTTTTTGACTGGTTGGATGGAAGAGTCGTCTGACTAGCACTGCTCCATCGGTAACGGCTAATTGAGGGGAAATGTCTAAGGCTTTGGCGGAAAGGGGTCCTCTTACACAGTCAATTGTCCAGGAATCTTGGAGTTTTGGTAACTTTTCATAACCGACTCCGCTACTAAAAATTATGATTCGGCGAGCATTGGGTAAACGCTTGGGTAGTAAATTATTTAGGAGGGTACCGATTCCAACAAAGGCGGTGCTTTCATCGTCATCTAGTAAGTTAGGGATTAACTGTTGCCAGAGCCAAGGGTTTAGGTCATCGCCGAAGTTATTGAGACCACCGGGGAATCGTTTGGATGAGTATTGGTAGTAGAAGAGTTTCATTACTGTTATCCCCTAATATGTCGCATTTTACTTCGCTAGAGCCACCAAAGGTTTATGTTCCGGCCTTAACCAGTTGGTCAACAGTTAGTTTGAGTTCTGGGAAACTTGGTGATTCAATAGAATCACATCCCGTAAAGGTTTTGCCTTCTTTATATTCATCCTCAGCTAACTCGTATATCCAAACTGTAGGAATTTTAGGAGACCCAATGTATCGGGTTCCTCCCAGGGCTTTATAGTCAACAATCCAGTATTCTGGAATACCAAATTTTTCGTATTCAGCTAGTTTGGTTAGATAGTCATCTTGCCAGTTGGTACTAACGACTTCCACGATTAACTTAGCTGATTTACCGATTGAAATACTTGACTTTTTTTTCCAGTATGGGTCTTCCACGACAGTTTGTTTATCCAAGACAATGATATCTGGTAAATAACCTTCCCCCTGTTGATAGGGTTTGACAAGACAAGTTCGAGGAATAAAGTAAGGTAGTGAAAGTCTCTCTATTTCGACATCAATTTTTCTGGCAATGAGAGCTGCTACTTGTTCGTGTAAACCGGTGGGACGCATAGCTAAAATTCTACCCTGGCGAAGTTCATAGTTTCCTCCATCCTCTGGGTACTGTTCTAAGAATTCGTCAAACGTTAATAGTTTTGATACTGCTTGAACCATAGTTATGAATGGTTAATAAGTACTATTGGGTTAGTATAGCGGTTTTCAATTGGGTGAGGTACTTTCGTACTAGGTTTTAGGGAGCAGGGAGCAGGGAGCAGGGAAGTCACAAAAGCGAAGAGGTAAGAGGGAAAAAAAAACTGTGTACCTCATAGTTATGAAAAATCCTGTAAGATTTATCAAATAGATCAGGTGTAAGTACATCAACGAATTGATAACTTCTATATCATAAGGATACCAAACCCATTTACCAAAATCCATTTACCATCGACTTTTATATGGAATTATTGCTAGCTAATAAAACTCTTGTTAGTTTATCTTTAACTCGATTTCCCTGAAAGCCAATATAACCCTGTCCCAAGGTAATCTGTTGAGACCAATGAGATTGATTGCACCAATTATCATAGGCAGGTAATGCAATAGTTTCTAAGAAATAACGCCACTTCTTCGTAGTACTTGAAGGGGTGATCGCTTTGGCACGAATTCTACCATTTTTAACCATAGCGCTACGTAAATGTGGCTCTTCTTTCAACCGCTTAAGGGCTGAAATTAACGCGCTAGGGGTAGCCACTTCCAGATAGTCTAGTGGGCTATAGCGTTCTACTTGATAAGCAGCTTCACATCCGAGAATAGCAGGAACCCCTGCTAGCCAAGCATTGTAGAGTTTGGTAGCTGGTTTGGTCAGGTAATTGCGGTGGAAGCAGCCTGTGTGACACTCAAAGCTACGCACAGCCACAATAGCATCAATCTGACTGTAGTCATGCCAGCGATTGTCTAGGTTGCTATAGTCATGCCAATGATTGCGATTGATTACTGGTTGCCAAGATAACCCCAGTGCCTGGAGTTGTTGTTGCCAGGAGGGATGCTTTAACTCTATCGCTAGATTATTTTCCTGACCAAAGAAGGCGATGGTTTTAAAGCGATCGCATCGTGCTGGATGGCGCTGAATTAACCCTGGCTGAGTCCAGTGGGGTAAATAGTAACTATTGCGCAGATGCATTGTTTCCAGAGGATTTTGTACCACATGGACTTGAGCATAGGGATAGGGTCTTTGTTCAGCTTTAATACAAATCAGCAATAACTTTGGTCCTGGCTTGAGCTGGTCATTGTGAGCTCGTAAACAATTGCGGTGGATCAGGACAATCCCTTCTCTGGGCAATTCTGCTACTAGTTCGCAAGGGAAACCATCGGCTTTCAGGCGCAGATAGGTTTGTAAGGTCCAGGCATAGATACCAATACCAAAGCCTTTCCAGTTCTCATCGGCACTTTTGGGCATGGTGTCCGGCCAGAAACCCTGAGGAATGTAGAAGTAAATTGGGGGTAATTTATCGGTCATTGAATCCTGGATAAAGAAGTAATATCAAATCAATCTCCAATTTGGTTAACTAATTAATATATCCCTTAGAAGGGAATTGGTAATTGGGTAAAAGGTAATGGGTAATTAGTAGTTGATGATTAGGCATTACAGATTACCCTGACTCAAAAATCCAGGAACTATTTAAGAAGTGATTAATGGAACTTGACTCAACTTTGCATTTATCTTGCGATCAAAAAAAGCTGAATTATAGCATATCATCTTTTACAAAAAATTACCCGTTTGGGTACTGCAAACCTAATAATTTGTATGAGACAATATGGCACAGCTAAGCAAAAGTGTAAGGATGGTGCCTCTATCGAGATATTGGGAAATTTTAAGACTTGATCCTGCTAGTGTTGGGTGTGGTTACAAAAAACTGTTACTACCGCTGGCATGGGAGTTTTTTCAACAGAAGTGTCTAGAATTAGATGCT
>NZ_JAAHHU010000345.1:0-4674 GCF_010672095.1 Moorena sp. SIO3I6
CCATAGCTCGTAATTTTACACTCAATTTATACCGTGACCAAATGTTTAAAAATATGGCACAAGCTCAACGACTTTGTTCTTTTGGTCTAGACACGCTTAAGCAACTTTTTAGAATGAAATAGCCCTGGGGAGTAGGGAGTAGGGAGTAGGGAGTAGGGAGATGGGGAGATGGGGAGATGGGGAGATGGGGAGATGGGGAGATGGGGAGATTTTTATTAAGGGTAATTGTTACAACATGATATTATAATTCTATTTTTATGAGTGTTTTTGCATCCATTGAGATCCACCCTTAGGGAGTAGGGAATATGGAATCAAAATTATCACAATTCCTAAACGGATTGCTATTACTAGTCGCGACATTAATGTGAATCGTAAAAAAGAGCACTAACTAAGGTATGGTAGACAATAGTGTTTTCTTACTGATCAACCATTATAGATAAGCAAGTGTCCATTTAATTGGCCTATTGTCTATGCAGCGCGATGTGACAAGCTTTTTCATTACCTATTCCCTGTTCCCTGTTCCGAAGCGTGCAGCGCAATAAAATTAGATTACCATAAACGGCATGGCCAATTTCCCTCATCGACCGTTAGCCGTTGATTTATTTGCTGGTGCTGGTGGTTTCTCCCTAGGGATTGAGCAGGCGGGGTTTGATGTTGCCCTCGCCGTTGAACAAGACCCAATTCATGGGGCAGTGTATGCCTTCAATTCCCCCCAAACCAAGGTTTTATGTACCGACATTACTACCCTGTCTGGTCAGGAAATTCAGAAAGCCCTGAGGGAGTGGGCAACTGAAAGGGGGCAAAACCAAGACTGTAATCAAGACTGTACAGAGGTTTCATCGAAGGTTTCTACCATTGATCTAGTCATTGATCTAGTGATTGGTGGACCCCCTTGTCAGGGATTCTCCTTGATCGGTAAGCGTCAAGTAGATGATGCACGCAATAATTTAGTGTTTGAGTTCTGCCGTTTGGTCAAAGAACTCCAACCACGCTATTTTGTGATGGAGAATGTTCCAGGCTTAGCTCAGAAGAAATACCAAGACCTGTTCGAGCAGCTAATCAGCGAGTTTAAAGCAGCTGGCTACACCATAACTGAGCCAGTCAAGGTCTTGAATGCAGCAGATTTTGGCGTGCCTCAAAAACGGCGGCGGTTGTTTTTACTGGGTTCTAGGCTTGGGGAAACACCAGTGGCTTATCCTGACTCAGAACTAGGCTCTCACCAATGGGTAACTGTTAAGGATGCGATCGCAGACTTGCCTAACTTAGATGATTTTCCCGAACTCCAGAAAACCGATTGTGTTGAACTAACACCAGAACAGCTAGACCTGCTCCAAGCTTTAGCCATGCCCTATGTAGAAAAGTTAAGGGATATAATCACCGAGCCTGGTAACTTTGCCTATCCCCGCCAGTGGAATCCTCAACTATTGACCAGTTCCCTGCAAACCCAGCACACGGAAGCCTCTATTGAGCGGTTTAGAAACACACCCATGGGCGAGGTAGATACTACCAGTCGCTTACGACGCTTACACTGGGATCAACCATGCCATACCCTAAGAGCAGGTACTGGTTATAAAAACGGTCGCTACACCTCTCCTCGCCCCATTCATCCTGATTATCCACGGGTCATCTCGGTGCGAGAGGCCGCTAGACTGCACTCATTTCCAGATTGGTTTCGCTTCCACCAGACCAAATGGCATGGATTTCGACAGGTCGGTAATGCTGTACCACCACGATTAGGACGGGTTTTGGGTAAACAAATTATGACAGCCTTGGCCCTTGAACCATCAGTGCCAACCACAACTATCAAGCTCTCAGATACGAAATTATTAGCCTTTAGACAGTTCCAGGCATCTAAGTATTGGACTATAGTGATATTTATTCCTTTTTTAGTCTGCTGCTTCCCATCTCCGATCGTTCTCTTCTCCTAGAATCAACATGCTGTATATCACGACCGTCAACGCTGATCGGCTACTAGTCTGCCATCGTTGTAACTCAGATCACAGGTTAACCCCTATCCCATCACCACAAATTTTGATCTCGAATCACTACTAGCTAGGACTCTCTCTCACAGACTATCTCTTCAAAATTGCCGATAGTTAAAATTACAGAGATTATGTGGAGCCCATGAAACCCTCTCAAGTGATCTTCCCCAAATTCCCAGTGCAGCACATAGCTAAGCGTATTATTCATATGCGCCAAATTACCCGCATTGACCAACAGCTCTTTATGTCAGCTTTACTAGCCAAGGCATCACTTTCACTAGAAGAGCAAACCCTAGTCCAAGAGATTTATGACGGTTTGAACCGTGGATTGATTCGAGTAGTGGAATAAACTATATCACTTCTGATCATGAGGGTCAAACCAATCAATTCTAGGGGCGCTTCCCTTGCGCCCGAACCCTGTGCGCTCTTAAACCTGTGGTCGGCAGCAAGTGATATCATGTGCGGTTGAATACTTACACGCTTGCGCCGAATCGAAGGCAGAAAGCAGCTATGCTGAAGTAAAGGAGTAAGGTTTAATCCCAGAAGGTTTTTTATCACTAATTATCCGGACATAATATCAAACAACCCCCAACCTGGAATTATATCATCTCCGCATAATTACTCTTAATACAAATTTTTCCGAGCACCTGAGCACCCGATCAACCCATCTGCTAGTAAAGCATGACTACCTAGATCTAAAAGAGATCAGTGTCAACTCAGTTTTTGTTATTATTAGATTTTGTGAGTTGATAGTTGCATTGAACTCTGGCTGATCGTGTATTGTCAGCCAGGTGCAACTTTTCTTGGCATTGCTGAATCGAGGGATGAATATCAGTGGGGTGGGCATCCTGCCTGCCGGATAATTGTAACGGGCAAGATGCCCGTTCCACAAAAGATGCCCGTTCCACAAAAGATGCCCGTTCCACAAAAGATGCCCGTTCCACAAAAGATGCCCGTTCCACAAAAGATGCCCGTTCCACAAAAGATGCCCGTTCCACCGATTCCCAAGGCGGGATACTGGCAAGATGCCAGTTCCACCGATTCCCAAGGCAGGATACTGGCATCTTGCCCGTTCTACCGATTCCCGATTCCCTACTCCCTACTCCCTACTCCCTACTCCCTACTCCCGAATGGCAATCAAGATTGGGCAATATCTGATCAACAGGAGTACCCCTAAACGGATGGGCGGTCAGAATAATCGTGCCATCCTTTGCTGTTACCCAGCCTTGGGCTTCGATAATCACTTTTTTTTCTTGGGGAGGTTGAGGCTGTGTTACTGAAGGTTGCTGCTGTAATCGTTGTCTGCTGGTGCTGGCTAAGCCAGGACGAGTTCGCCACCCCACTGTTCTGTGGGCATTAATCACTGGATTCTCTGGAGTTGGTGGTAAACCCCCTTTGCCAGTAATGATAAAGGAACTGCCCCCAGCAATCCGATTATTCTCAAAGCCACAAAGGTCATTGGCCAGGATCGCTTCTGCATCTACCGGGCTTCCTGGCAACTCGGTTAAGCCTGAGGTGGGGTCTACCTGGGAGATATTGAGGATTACTTCACCGCTGAAAGATGAGCCAAGAGTGGAGGTGGAAGTGATGTCATTGTCTGGAGTTTCACGGTCGCGAAACTCTAAACCAAAGATGCCTTGGGCATTAATCTCAACACTACCTCCTGGGCCTTCTTCAGCATTAGCGGTGATATCGCTATTTCCCAGACCGACTAAGGTATCAGTATTAATTGTTATATTTCCGCCAGTTGCATTTTGGGCGTTAGTAGTAATCTTGCTTTCGTTAAGGAGTCGGATGTTACGGGAAAATAGAGTAATATTGCCTTGATCTCCTGCTGTTTCTGCTGCGATGATTCCATTGTTGTTAAGGAAGATAGAGTTGGCATTAATCTTTACCTGCCCGGCTGAAGTTCTCTGTTCAAAACTTCTAGCACTAACTTCTGCTCCATCAGAGATTATTAACTTGTCAGTGGTAATATTCAACAACTCTCCGGCATTTCCTGTGCCTTCAGTTAGAGTAAACAAGCCGCTGGGAAACTCACCATCGGCTGAGGTACTAGTACCAATGATTTGAACACTAGAGGAGGCATTGACAGTCACATTTCCCCCGTCCCCTTGACCAAAAGTGGCAGCTGAAACTTGTGCTCCATCTTTGACAATTAACTTGCCAGTGGTAATATTGAGATCTCCCGCTTTTCCTTTCCCTTGAGTTTGAGTAGACAAGCGACTGAGACGCCGACCATCAGCTGAGGTACCAATCACTTGAACCGTAGAGGAAGTATTCACATTCAAATCTCCCCCATTCCCTTCACCAAAAGTGCCAGCTGAAACTTGTGCTCCATCAGATACAATTAATTGCCCAGTGTTAATACTCAAATTTTGCGCATTTCCTATCCCTTCAGTTTGAGTAAACAAGCCGCTGGAAATCCTGCCATCGGCTGAGGTACCAATCAGTTGAACAGATTCAGAGGCATCCACAGTCAAATTTCCCCCATCCCCTTCACCAACAGTGGCAGCTGAAACTTGTGCTCCATCAGATACAATTAATTGCCCAGTGGTAATATTTAGAGCTGATTTGTAAACAAAAGCTTAAGAAGCTAATCGGCGAGTCATTAAACGAATGAGCGAGCCTCCCGATCATCGCTTCGCGCTTTGGTCGTGTACAACTCATAATCTTTACTCAAACGCCGAAA
>NZ_JAAHHU010000346.1:0-4628 GCF_010672095.1 Moorena sp. SIO3I6
TCAAAGCATAACTGTTGTTACTGTCACTAATACTAATGATTGGTAGACCAAGCTCCATACCCCAAATCCTAGAAGAGCTGAACCAATGCCAACGAAGGAAGCAGACACGATCGCACAAATTTCTATTTTGGCTAAGGTATTGAATGCTAAATTTTTTTCTAAAATGGCTTTCTGTAAGATGCTGATACCAGAAATAAAAAAGTTCAATGAGAGGAATCTCAGAACTGAAGTGACCCTCGGTTCCTGATAAAAACTGGCAGCCAGTGGTGAGATAACAAAGATAACAAATATCCCTAAGATTCCCAAGGCTACATTGATCCAAAAGAGGCTATGCAAAAGTGCATCAGAAATATTTTTCCGCTGAATTACTGCTGATGAGGTGCCCAAATCCTTAAACAGGTCTATAAATGCGATCACAATCATCGCCATGCCCAGTAAGCCAAAATCAGAAGGTGAGAGTAGGCGGGCAAGGATAGCAGTAGTGACAAACTGCATCACCTGCCGCCCGACTTGGGACACTAAAGACCACTTTACTCCAGATGTGGCAACTCGTTTAAGGGACATTAAATCTTCCTCTGCAAAGCTCTTTGACTATTTATTCAACTTATTCAACAGATGTACGTCTCACTTAAAAATTACTACCAGCTAGGCATAATCTCTAAGAGCAGACTTGAAAAATTCAATGTTCTTTTTGTATTCATTGCTGTTTTTTAGCATTTTTTTATAAACCCAAATCCAGAAACTATCGTATATTACTTTGGAAAGATGAATGACTTTTGCTTCGACACCTATTAGAGCACAACAAGCGGCGGTATGCTTTCCATCAGCAATAAAGTATCGCCCATCAACATTAAATACTTTGATTGGTTCATAATTACCAATTTTTATTGAATTCATTTTTTCTTGATATTTTGTTTTGAGAAATGCTATATAATTATGGTTGACTTTGCGAGGTGATCGAAAATCTAATATTCCTCTATTCACTCTTTTTACATAACTAGACTCCATGACATCTTTGTTATTTTTAAGATTTTTCATTAAATCAAAATGTGGAGAGTCAACAATATTAGTGTTGACAAGAGTATGTGAGTCTTTTAATCCATCGGCACAGAGGTATAAGGATTCCAATTGTAATGATTTAATCTCGCCAACACAAAAATATTTTAATATGTCGCTTGAGAGAAGTTGGTTAAAACATTTAATACCAACTTCAGATTGATATAAGATGGAAATATCTAATTTGTAGCAGATTCCATTAACTTTATTTAAAATAACTTTATTTAAAAGCATATAATACTCCAATTATCCTCTATACTAATCCAATTCAAATTATATAAGAAATAACCTGAACTTTTTCATGGTGAGTGGACCCATAAAATATTGCCCGAACAAAAGCATTAATAGTTCAAGTTATTTTTTATAGTTTGCTTATTTTGTTTCCGATTCAATGAGTACCTCGTAATACTTCATAGTCGATAGATAGTCACTACTTACTTTTTTAATTTTCCGAATCTCCCGTTGTGCCAAATAATCTAAAGAGACATCAAAAGCCCAGGGAAGAAGTTTAGCCACGCGGAATGAAAGATGTGACACCTTAGACAAATAACCACCGCGAACTCTACAGACTGACTTGACAGAAAAACTATTAGATATCTCATTCTTGTAGTCAAGTTCAGTTAGCACAAGCATTCCTGACGCCGAAGTCTGATTGGAGAGACTGACCTGCTCATCCATAATTAAACATCCCCCCGGAACTAGGACGCGGCGTATTTCAGATAATATTTTCTGGCAATTAGGTTCCTTGATCAGATACTGAAATACGCCACTGGAAAGGCAAGTATCAAAACTGTTATCTGGGAAAGGAATTTCTACACCATTGAAATGAATAAATTTTAAAATAGGTGACTGATGAATATCCTTTGCCACCTGAATCATGTTTTCAGATGAGTCAATTCCTGTATACTCAATTCCCAAATTTGTAATCCTAGGAGCAAATCTGCCAGTACCGCAGCCAAAATCCAAAAGTTTTTTTGATTTTTTCAACTTTTCCTGAATCAAGCGCCACTGAATCTGATCAATCAGGCGATTCTTGAAGCCTTGATTGTCAGACGGATCAATAACTGCTTGCAGAATTCCTAGTTTAGCATATGTGTCCCAATCTGTCATCGAAATGAATCTCCTATATAGAATATTTTTTGCTTACAATACGTGTTTTATCTAAGCTTGGATTTGACTGCTGCAAGAACACGGGTGATTGAATCTTCAGCAGTTACAATGGGACATGACAGAGCTTCACTTCCAAACCTTTGCTTGAATTCTTTTACTCCCTCATGCCCACCACTAGGATTAAAATCAAAGCAGTCATACTTCTGCTCACAAGCATCTTTGATGCTCTCATACATCAGAAGATTGACTGGACGAAGATGAAAGAAATCTTCCAGAGTTGCACCATGCCAATACACTACATGTTTTTTTGCGTAAAAACAGAGTATTCCAGAAACAACTTGCTCTTGATAAATTGCTAACCAAAGCTTGGTGTTAGCTGAATGTCGCTGAAAAATATCATTAAACAATTCCCATTCATATTTAGAAGAAGCCTTATCTCCCCATCGCCTCAAGGAGTCTTCGTAAACCTGATAATAATGGCTCCAATCATCGAGCGTAGAGGCTGTTTTTACTAAAAAACCGGCTTTTTTTGCCTTTTTGGTCGCAGATTTATGCCCCCTTGACCATTTCTTGTAGATAGCCTCAAACTCAACTTGCAGCTTGATGGTATGAGTTTCATCATCTTGGCTATTGATTAATCCTAGTTTCAAGGCAAGCTGATCATAAGGATTCATTCGCCAATAGAGATTACCAAGTTTGTTACTTAAAAAATCAACTAATAAATTGGCATGTTTGACATCAAGCTGATCCACACAAATCCAACCACCAAAAGTTCCTGCTGGAGAAGAAATATATTGTTTACCCAATCCTTTGAATCTTTTCTGCGATGAAAGCGGAAGCAATGCCTTTTTTCCGTCTGAGAATAAAATTAGCTTAGGCTCCGGACGCATCTTGCCCTTGGTATAAACATTCCAGATTTCTGCCCACTCTCGGGAGTGAAAGTAGGTTGCATAATCGCATTCTTGCCAAATTAAATCCCACTCATCCGCAGTGGCTGTACGGATCCTCGTAATCGAAATACTCATTTTTGTGGACTTTATAAATTTATAATTTGATGAATTTTCCTTTAACAGAAAGCTTTAAACTGCGACAAACTTTCACTCCTACAGATGTATTATTTGAGCAAATTTTTAACCGCAAAAATTACATCATTAACATCCTCATTCGTCAACTTGGCTGACAAGGGCAAACTCACTGTTTGCCTTCCAATAGCCATCGCTTTTGGATAATTTTCTGGCTGCCAACCAAAGGTTTGTTGATAGTAAGGATGTTCGGGAATACTTAGATAATGCACCCCAACCCCGATATTTTCAGCCGTCATACCATCAAGAAACTCATCCCGGCTGTGCTACTTTCGGATCAGTACCCAACCAACCTGTTTGCATACTGGCAACAACTTCCTGAATTTCTGCATCTTCGATAGCAGGAGATCGAAATACTAAGAACCATTCTTTGGGGCGAATAGGAAGAGAATTTTTGATACTAACGTTAGGAGTTATGTTTTCCAAAAACAGTAATCAGATTTGTTTATCGTGCAAAACTTGATAGACGCCGACGCAGACTGTAAAATACCTCTAGAAATCTGCTGTAGCCCTTAGGTCCGAAGAAGTGCATCAGTGCGATCGCAACACTCAAACGGATAAAGTTTAGAGAGAAGCGCATCTGAGGATAGTGTAGAAGCACTTGCTGACGATAATAATTTGCCTGTCGGTAATCACTCTCAACCGTCTGCAGAGATTTCCAAGCTAAGTTGAGGTTGGCATAACCATAGCTATGGCTTTTGAGATAAAGTAGCTCAGAGGGTACAGATTGAAAGCTTTTCTCGATGATCCTAGTCAGAGATTTTTCTACCAATTGGCAATTTTTGGACTTACTACTAGAAAGCTGTCGATAGTAAGCTAAAGGTTGCTTGATTAGAGCAAAAGGGTAATTAGCAGCAATGCGAATCCACAGATCCCAATCCTCAGCGGAGCGCAAGTTAGGGTCAAATCCTCCAGTCGTTTCAAAACAGCAACGACGTGCCATTACTGAAGAACAAGTGATGGGGTTGCACTCAAGCAGTTGCTGCCAGACATCCCCTTCTGCAGTAGGAATAAAAAATCTACCTGTAGGCTGACTGTGCTCATCTACCAAAGCAACCCAACTATGCACCAAGCCTACTTTGGGATGGTCATCGAGACAACGCACCTGTTTTTCCAGCTTGGTTGGTTCCCAGAGGTCATCAGAATCTAACAATGCAATATATTCCCCTTGAGCTTGAGCAATTCCTGTATTACGGGCTACGGATACGCCTTGGTTGGCTTGGGCAATAAATTTCACCCGTGAGTCTACTAGTTCAGCAGCCCATTGCTCAACACCATCCGAGCTACCATCGTCAACAATTAATATTTCAAAGTCAGTAAAGGTTTGCCGAAAAACACTATCCACCGTTTCCGGGAGATAGTTCATGGAATTATAGGCAG
>NZ_JAAHHU010000347.1:0-4623 GCF_010672095.1 Moorena sp. SIO3I6
TGGAATTGAACGGATCAACAGCTAGTCTCTCTCCTAGCCATTTTTTCTTGTGGTTAGCCCCCATCTTGAGGTCTAGGTTCAACTTTGTCCAAGTTTGTCCTTTATCGGTAGATTTAAATAGTGTTCCTGGTTCAGCCCAGGGATATTTTCCAGCCGCAATATAGACAATAGTTGGATCATTCGGATCAACAGCCAGTGCTTCTCCTCCATAGTAATTACTCTGGGAGAGGGGAAAGTGTTCTGTCAGGGGAATCCAACGTTGCTTCCCCTCATCCCAACGATAGAAGCCACCCACATCAGTCCGAATATAAACTAAGTCTTTTTCCAGTGGATGGAGGTAAACACCAGTGACATAACCACCACCTCCGATCGCTACATTAGTTGTTCCGAGGCGAATGTTGGTCTGGTATTTCCGAGAGCTAACTACCTCAGCCTGTCCTGAATTGACTTTAACGATATCAGTGACCAATACAATTGACCCCAGCATCATCAAACTAGTCAGGATCATCAGTCCTAGAGTAACCCTTTGCCTAAACCAAAGGTTTGGTTGGGTAATAGCTCGAATCCGGTGATTGGGAATCCACTTAGCAAGGGTTAGCCCAATCGCAAAAATAAATAAGCCTAAAAGCACCCTGAGTGCGATCGCAAGCCAGTCAATCATAGAAATAATAGATCAGCAACTTGGACAAGACTTACCCAGTCAATCTACTAGTAGGGTACTATAAGAACCAACCGTACTATTTATAGCGATTTATAGGGTTTGTTGCCCAGTTTTTCCTAAGTCCTACAGAATGCTCCTGTGTTTTCTAGCGACCCCTAAGGCGTAGCAAAGAAATTCCAAGCAGAGTCTTCTTCACAGATTATCGTAAATTCCGTCTCACTGAGTGGAGCTAACCCCTGTAGCCAACTGTTAAGTTTAAAAATATTCAAACCACACTGGTTGACTAGCAAATCATACATCATACCTGGCGTTGTTTTATAATCAACCATGCCACTATGACCAAATTCAAAGACTAGGTAAGGCTTGTGGGTTTTTAAGGTTCGGATAGCACCTTTGAAAACCTTAAAATCTGCTCCTTCTGCATCTACCTTAATGAAATTAACTTTGAAGTCAGGTTGAAGGATGTCATCAAGTGTTTGAGTTTTGATAGCAATGGATTCTGTTTGAGCATTGTTATAGCCCCAATAGCTGTAGTCTCTTTGTTTTAGACCACTGAGTGCTGGAGCATCAACAACATGCCAGAACGTGGTTTCTCCCTCTAAATCACTCAAGGCAATTTGCCTAACATGAACCTTTGAGAACCGTTTTTGCAGCCGAGTAGCCAGCCGGGGGAGCGGCTCGAAAGCATAGTGCTCACCGAGGGGAGCCAGTTGGCATATTTTTGTCAACACACTCCCCATGTTGCTACCCACATCGATACAGTTTGAGGATTTGTCTAAAATCCGCTTCATAATCTGATAGACATAGGTGTCATCTTGCCTGCTGGTCAGGATCTTTTGGCTGGGAGGCTTGATCAAATCAACAATACTTCTTGCCGCAGGCTCAAACGGTGTGCCAATCAATAACTCTTTCAGGTGAGTTTTTATGGTTAAAGGTAGATTCATTTTTTATGAAAGCCGCATATAAACCTCAGATTTTAGTTTATAGCAGAAACTAATGAGGGTTGAGGAGTTTTATATACAAATTTTTATAAAAGCTTTACAAAGTGTTTGTAAAGCACCCAGGGCAAACGCATCTAAATTCCAAAACCCTTATCCAGTAAGGATTTCATCAATTGATTAAAAACAGGACTCGATCGCTGAAATCCTCACCCCGCCAGCATGTACAAAAATAAGATGCGTTTGCCCTGGTCAAGCACCCTATTAAAAACTAAGCTTGCTCCTGAGAAATTCGGCGCTTTTGTGAAGCTCCTGTCGTTTTCAAAGCCACAGCTTCCATTTGCTGGTAAATAGTTTTAGGTAAAAGTCGGAGCAAATAAGCAGCAGCCCCGGTCAACAGAGTACGAAGCGGTTCCTCTAGCAAAATACGCCAGTAAGTCGCTAAAGCCTTATTAAACAATTCTGTTGCCATCAAGCCTTCGTTGATGCTGAGGGCACGTCGAGCACCAAACCGTAAATAATAGGCGCGGGCTGGGTTTTCACATTCAGCAATTACCTCTGGAGCATAGGCACGTGTTTTATCAATCACCTTTTCTAGAGAGTTTATATGCTTGAGTATACTAGCTGAATGCCCTTGTGAATGAATACGATATAAAGTCAGCGCCTCTGGCAAACCTTCCATGTGCCAATCAGTTTTAATCGCCATGCGCAGCCAACATTCCACGTCTTCGATATTGTGCAATTCAGTATCAAAATAAGCCTCCTCGGTAGCCTGCTCGTTTCGGTATCGAATTGCTTCAAACACTTCTCGCCGAATCACTGGTGTTGAACCATTCCCAATGGGATTACGACACATGATATAATCTGTAGTTATATCTTTAGTTTTGGCTATTTGATAGATTCCTAACGGAGTTCCTGTTTCATCAATTAACGCAGAATAGCTAAAACTCACTCCTACATGGGGTGATGTTTCTAGATGCAAAACATGCTTTTCTAGCTTTTCTGGAACCCAGAGGTCATCTCCATCTAAGAAAGCGATATACTCTCCTTCAGCATGGCGAATCCCAGTGTTTCTAGCCGCTGATACTCCTTGATTATCCTGACGAATAATTTTAATTCTCGGATCGTTAATTTGTTGACATATTTCGATACTTTTGTCAGGAGAGCCATCATCAATGAGTAGCAGCTCAAAATTTTTATAGGTTTGGGCGAGCACAGATTCTACTGTGGCTGCTATGTATTTTTCAACCTTATATACTGGAATAATTACCGATACTTTGTTCATAGTAGACTCAAACCTTGAAATTATTTAACCATGCTAGTAAGCAAAAGGTCAATAAAGATACGATCCAAAACTAGGGAAACGCTTATATAATAAGCTTATTTTATTATAGCGCTTTTTAAGCTAGTAAGGGACATTTTTTTTGCTTTTAGGGAGCAGGGACTGAGGCCGTGGCCCACGCGGGGCGCTTTCGTAGCAGAGAGCAGTAAAGTCGGAAGAGGAAAGAGGTAAAAAGTTTTGTGTACCTCATTAGGCTAAAAACCTCTATATAAGGTTTTTGAATTTTGAATTTTGAATTTTGAATTCCGCGAGCGGTACTAGTTTTGGATAAGAGGCTGTTTTTTAACATTGTTGAGCAGCCTAGAGACAAGCAATTCAATGTGAGAATATAAAGACTTCGGTAATAACCAAAGCATATAAGCGGCTATTAAGGTTAAGATTGTTCGCCGTGGCTGTTCTAGTAGGATAAGCCAGTGATTGGATAATGATCGATGTATAAGTGTCACAGCATCTGAAGCTACTTTAAGACGAACCGCACTCCTAGCCAAGTACCGCAATTGGTAAGCCCTAGAAATGTTTTCCCATCGGCTGGTCAGTGTGGGAGCATAGGAACGGGTCTTTTCAATCATTTGTTCCAAGGACTCTAACTGCTTGAAAAGATTGGCTGACAACCCTTGTGTATTAATTCGATACAGGGTTAGTGCTTCAAGTATTCCCTCAATTTTCCAGTCAGTTTGAATAGCGATGCGAAGCCAACATTCAATATCTTCAGCACGACGGAAGTTTTCATCAAAGTAATAATCTTCTGTAGAGCCGTAAAGATTATCCTGATACTTAATTGTGTCAAAGACTTCGCGACGAACTACAGCAGCCGAACCGTTCCCGATCGGACTCTCTTGAAACAAATCAGATATAGTAATATTAGTGAGCTTAGGCATTAGATAGGCACCCATAAAATTTCCAGCTTCATCAATCAAAGCAGAACGGCTAAAACTAATCCCGATATCTGGGAATTTTTCTAAGTGTTCAATATGTCTTTCCAGTTTCTGAGGCAACCACAAATCGTCTCCATCTAAAAACGCTAAATAATCTCCTTTGGCATGGCGAATTCCTGTATTACGCGCTCCAGCAAGTCCCCGATTAGTTTGATGAATAATCTTAAGTCGCTGATCCGAGAATTCTTGACAAATTTTTATACTACTGTCTGGGGATTCATCGTCAATAATGAGCACTTCAAAGTTGGTATAGGTCTGCTCCAGAACAGACTGCACCGCTGCTGCAATATAGTTTTCAACTCCGTAGACTGGAATAATGACAGAAACATGTTTCATTGTTTGAACACTGGTTTTAAAGATAAATAGTTTTGATTTAGTTTTTTTTAAAAAAAATCATCAAAAAAAAGATATAAATAGTTGAAACTGACAACTGACGAATAAAAATTGCTTCCTGAGCACTATCATATTCCCAGGAACTGATCACAATTTTCTACCCAATTGTACTATATTTTCTGGCATTTGTGATCTGGTAGGTAAGGTGGGACCCGCTACCAATTGCAGTTGGGGATAATACATAATAGATGAGTCTGACTTAACTATTTCCCATTGGCTTAAAACAGAGGAATAGAGGGTTTGCGCAATGCGTAAATCTCGCTCTAGAATTTCCAGATTCAAGGCATCTTGGGACATTTTGCTAAGTTTTACTTCAAGCTGAGAAATCTGAAACTCTAGATCCCTGGCCTTGTC
>NZ_JAAHHU010000348.1:0-4561 GCF_010672095.1 Moorena sp. SIO3I6
TAGCAATCACTGAACGTGGTTGTGAGCCATTACTTTATGAACCTCACAAAAAATTACTACCACCTTCAGCTGGGTTGGTTGTGCGAAAACAAGCTTGGTTAGAGAGTATGCCCTCTCGGCCTATTTTGACTGGGCGAACTAAGAGCAGTATGTTAACTGGGGAAGATTTAGAGATGCTGTCTCGTATCCAAGCTAAGGGCTGGGAAATATGGTACAATCCTGCTATGGAAATTGAGCACAAAATCCCTAGCTGGCGTCTGAAACGTGAGTATTTAATTCCGTTTTTCCGTGGGATTGGTTTAAGTCGTCATGTGACCCGGATGTTGAGTGTAAAACCTTGGCTAAGACCGTTGGCAACTCTGGCTTACATGACTAACGATTTGCGCAAAATTACCTTTCACTGGCTCAAGCACGGTGGTTCTATCCAGTCGGATTTAATTGCAGCTTGCCAAATGGAGTTGTTTATGAGTAGTCTATGGAGTCCTTTTTACCTCCGTAAACATGGGTATTTTGCTGAGTATGATAACTAGTTATTTGAACTAGTTATTTGAACTAGTTTAAAAGGTTTAACAGGGGGGAGAGGGACGTCATAAATTGGTCATAAATTGGTCATAAATTGTAATATTATAACGCAAATAGGCAACACCTAAAAATGCGATTCTCGCGGCTGTCGCACAAGCGGTTTCTTGTTGCGATTGACCGTAGGCCACGCTACGCGTTTTGCTGCTGACGTGGGATTTTATTCAAATACTCACGCCCCTCACGCAGATCGTCTAGTTCTGATTAGCTTTGATAACTGATCTGAGTAGCGAGGGTGGAGCAACCCCAGTACCTCCTGTTTCTTGTAAGTGAGAGTCAAAGCATCCATAATCCCTTCCAGCCATCCTTGCCGATTTCTAAACAGCCAACGCTGTAGTTCTTTTAGGGGCATGCCAGCCACGGCTTCAGTGGGCAAAGCAGTTATAATTTCGAGAGGGACAATAAAACCAAGAGACACTTCCCCATAGGTAACCATAGGTAATTCAGTTCCTGACTGCCAGCGTGTGCGATCAGAACGTGCCTTGGTGGAAAGTTGGGCAAGGGAAACTTGGTGGTAAAGAAAAGTCATAGTTATAGATTCAATATATTCCCATGCCATACTGGAAAATTCCAGCTGACATCACTAAAACTCAGAATTCCCAGTTAGCCAACACCTGTGACTAAAAACCTGTAACTAACAGAGTTTCTGAACTTAGCAGATGGCACCCTGATCCAAATCTTGGCCTCTTCGCGTCTTTGTGGTTTAACCAAGTTTGGTTTAATTAAAACCCCATTATCCATGCTGCCATTTTTACTAAATTTCACCCTGGCTCAAACGACCCCAGCACCAACACCTCAAGTAGAAATCGTGCAACTCCAAGAAATACGCCCTCTAGCAGGACAACTAGATAATGTACCCGTATTCAACAGCAACAGTCCCGAACTAGTACAGACTGAAGGAATTTTACTGTCCACATTTCCCCCTTCTGACAAAGGCAACCCAGGGGCTCACTTAAACTTTCCATTTCAAGGGCGCTTTGATATCTTTGCCCACCATGTTGCCAAAGCACCCACCCTAGAGGATTTGCGCACCCTTTATCTGGGGATTATCCTCCACAATCCGGGCAAAGAAGCAGTAACAGTAGATATTATTGAGGCAGCTAGTTACCTGAGTCAGCCTGATGCACCATTTATCGAATTACCCTCCCAAGTAGATAATTCTTCCGGTAGAGTTTATGCTGGGCCTGGTAGCCGAGTGATGAGTGATATCCTCCGTGGAGGTAGGCAAGACGGATTTCCTGCCCAATTGGTGATTCAGGCTCAGCAAAGCCGCATGTTGCTGAATCTGCCAATTCCAGTGCGAACCTTGACACCACCGATTAATGGTCGCTCAACGTTGATGCGGTTATACAGTGATGGAAAGGTATACGCCGCCAGTCTTGCCAAGTATGCACCTTTAGATACTGATGGGAATGAACGCTCTCCTACTATAGCTCAATGGCAGGATTTATTAGAGCAAGGGGAGTTAGCTGGACCACGCGATCGCGCCCCGACTGATCCGATTGCTACTACTGGTTCAATTATCTACGGTCGAGTGGCAGGAGTAGCCCGAGGCTCTAGATGGCAAGCTCAGTTAGTGGATAATCCTACTGCTCAATCTCTAACTATTCCGCAACCGGGAAAAGCCTTTTCCTACGGACTGAGTACCCTCCATCACGGCAGGTTAGGTACTGGTCAAATTCAGAGTGCGCCGATGTTAGTCCGTTATCCAGATACCGCCTATTTTGCCCATGGTAACTATGGGGTGCAATACAGCCTGACCTTGCCACTGATTAATCCCACCCGGGATACTCAAACGGTCACTCTGGCTCTTGAGACACCGATTAAACAGGATCAAATCCAGGGAGGATTAAGGTTTTTAAAGGCACCAGCTAAGCAAATATTTTTCCGAGGGACAGTGCAATTGAGCTATAAGGATGATCAAGGTTTACCTCGGACGCGCTATGTGCATTTGGTACAACGGCGTGGTGAGCAGGGGGATACCCTAGTGAGGTTGCAGATGCCACCCCTTGAGCAACGGCTGGTGCAAGTCGATTTTCTCTATCCACCAGACTCGACACCCCCCCAAGTTTTAACGGTTCGGACACATCATCAATAGACCTCTTGCATAAGTCTCAACCCAAATGTAAAAAACCTAGCCCTGTGAGGATGGCAAGGTGGGGAGTATGTCACATCAGGTTATATGTATCAATGTAAATTGATATTGTAGTCAATGTAATAAATTCATGAAATGATCAGTTGATTATCTCGAAAGGTAGATAAAATGTTACAATCTAACTTATTAGACTGAAAAAGTCAAACAATGATCAGCGTCTTCCTATGTTGTCCTGTGAGCATCCTGCCTTGCGAGTTCTAGTAGTTGACGACCATGAATTAACTCGATATAGCCTTCAGTTAGCATTTTCGGCTCAGGAGAATATTGAGATAGTTGCTCTTGCTAGTAACGGGAAAGAAGCCATTGATATGGTAGAGTGCCATCGCCCGGATGTTATAGTACTTGATCTACAAATGCCTATGATGGATGGTCTAAGTGCAGCCACCCGGATCAAAAGTCTAGAGCCAGACACTAAAATTATTGCCTACTCTTCAGTAGAAGACCCCCAAATTGAGGTAATGAGCCAAACCGCTCCCGTTGATATCTTCTGTAGGAAAGATGTTGCCACTTCAGATCTAATTAATTTAGTTAGGAAAATGGGGAGTGATAAAGTTAACCGTCTACAACCACTAGCTAAAATCAGCTGAGAAACGAAAACTAGAATAAGGCGCTGCTAAACTAAGGAATTATGCAATTATAGTCGGCTAATTTCCCCATTACCTCATTACCCTCAATTATTCCATTAATCAGCAACGCCAATTTTTTGAGGCATCAGTTAGCCTTTCTATTCGGGGAAAGTACGCTTAAATTCATCGATTAGGTCATCGAGTTCTTCTAGAGCCTGATTAACATCAATTCTGAGGGTACCCAAATCGGGTTGCTCCAGAAGCCGTAGCAAGGATTCCCGTTTACTGGTGATTAAGGTAATTCGCTCCTTAATTTTTTCCAACTCCATTTTTGGCTGTCTCTTATCTACAACTTTATGATAACGATCAAATTTTCCCATAAAAGGGGAAATCAGGTATTTAAGAGAAAGACTGGGTGCAATTATTAATTCGTTCTTACTGACCTAGATTCGGCAATATCGGTCAAGTAAGTAATCAGACTATTGAGTCAATGTAATGATGGGGAGATAGGAGTGGATAAAATTCACCCAAAACCATATATTGGTAATTTTGTCAACTTCTATGACTTGACCACCACTCTAGGATAATAAAACTGGAGTTATTTCTGTTACATAGCTAAATAATGTTACCCCGAACTTCCCTAGGAACTGTAGGTCTAGTCATTGGTGGATTACTGACCGTAATCGGCTTTGTTGCCTACGCTACCGATAATGCCACCCTGAATCTAGTGGGATTCTTTTATGGAATTCCGATTCTACTAGGAGGTCTTGCCCTCAAAGCTGCCGAGTTAAAGCCTGTGGAATTAAGCCAACCAACAATTCCTGAAGTCCTGACGCTGCGAGAGCAAAGCGCCACCCCAATCCAAAACCAGATTCGCAAAGACGTAATGCGATATCGCTATGGTCAAGAAGCCCATCTAGATAGTTCCTTGGAAAGCCTTGGTTTATCTCCTACTGATGAAGAAAGACCTGTGTTGATGGGGTTACGAGAAACTTCGGTGGATGGTGCTTATGCCTTAATTCTCGAATTTGATTCCCCACTAATTCCTTTTGAGACTTGGCTCAAAAAGCAGGAAAAACTGGAAAACTTCTTTGGACCTGGTATTAGAGTAGATTTAACCGAACTTGAAGAAGACCAGGTGGATGTAGCACTAGTGGCAATACCCGAAGAAAGCACCAGCGTGTAAAGACCTTACCTTTAAAGCTCTCCGCTGTTACCTAGACGGGGATTCTCCGTTGAAACAGTCTGTCATATACCGCCC
>NZ_JAAHHU010000349.1:0-4551 GCF_010672095.1 Moorena sp. SIO3I6
CCTGAAGTAAAATACATGGCTATTACTTAGAGTATTCAGTAGTCTTGAAACTCTAAAAAACCGCTGAGGTGACTCCAGAATAAAATTGGCCGCTGTGAAAAACCAAGCAACCCTAGGGCGTGTTTTCAAAGTTTTCCGCAAGATTTAGATCCCCCCCAGCCCCCCGCGCGGAAGGGGGGAGCCATTCTCAAAGTCCCCCTTTTTTAAGGGGGATTTAGGGGGATCTCCGAGTTTGAAGACACGCCCTAGGCGTAGAGGAGTTGATCCATTCGCCAAACACCATAAAAAAGTATAGCGTTTACTAGTCTAATCAGGTGCATCATATAAATTTTTTCATTGCTCCCTGTTCCCTGTTCCCTGTTCCCTGTTCCCTGTTCCCTGTTCCCTGTTCCCTACTCCCTACTCCCTACTCCCTACTCCCTACTCCCTACTCCCCACTCCCTACTCCCCACTCCCTACTCCCTACTCCCTACTTAACACCCCCCCCGAGTGATAAATGCTACGATTGCGACAGAACGAGAACAGTGATCAAACAAAGAAGGAAAAAGTACCGAAATGGTAGAGATAGACAAGTCAATATCCTTTGATGGACGGGATATTAGACTCAAAGTAGGTCTACTTGCCCCTCAATCTGGTGGTTCAGTAATGATACAGTCGGGGGATACAGCAGTTTTAGTGACAGCAACTCGTGCCCCTGGTCGAGAAGGGGTCGATTTTCTGCCCTTGGTAGTTGACTACGAAGAAAGACTCTACGCAGCAGGTCGGATTCCAGGTGGTTTCCTCAGGCGGGAAGGCCGTCCTCCAGAAAAAGTTATCCTAACTAGCCGTCTCATTGACCGTCCCTTGCGTCCGTTATTTCCCAGTTGGCTACGAGATGATATACAGATTGTAGCAACTACCCTGTCTATGGATGAACAAGTACCGCCAGATGTTTTGGCAGTTACTGGTGCGTCGATTGCTGTGTTGCAGGGCAGCATTCCCTTCTATGGACCAATGGCAGCTGTACGGGTAGGGTTACTCGGGGATGATTTTATGATTAATCCCACCTACAAAGAAATCGAAAACGGCGACTTGGACTTAGTCGTAGCTGGTTCCCCACAAGGGGTAATTATGGTAGAAGCCGGTGCCAATCAATTACCGGAACAAGATATAATCGAGGCCATTGACTTCGGCTACGAAGCAGTACAAGACTTGATCAAAGCCCAGCAAGACCTGCTTGAGGAGTTGGGAATTGAAATAGTGATTGCCGAACCCCCAGCCGTAGACTCGAATCTAGAAGAATTTATAAGCGATCGCGCCACTGACAAAATTAAAGCTGTCCTCTCCCAATTTGACCTGGACAAAAACGGTCGGGATGTTGCCTTAGATGAGGTTAAGGACAGTGCTGTCAAAGCAGAAATTGCCCAACTCACAGAAGATGACCCAATCCGTGTAGCGGTTACGGAAAATAGCGCATTAGTCGATAAGCTGTTCAAAAGCCTCACCAAAAAACTGATGCGTACTCAGATTGTGGAAGAGGGAGTGCGCGTAGATGGTCGCAAGCTAGACCAAGTGCGTCCTGTCTCTTGTCAAATCAGTCTATTACCTCAGCGAGTTCATGGTAGCGCTTTGTTCAACCGAGGACTAACCCAAGTCCTATCCACAGTTACCTTGGGAACACCTGGAGATGCCCAAACTCTAGATGACCTTAACCCAGAAGATGAGAAGCGCTATCTGCACCACTACAATTTCCCACCCTTTTCTGTAGGGGAAGTCAAGCCATTGCGATCGCCCGGACGCCGTGAAATTGGTCACGGAGCCTTAGCAGAACGAGCATTAGTGCCAGTGTTGCCCCCTCAACACGAGTTTCCCTATGTGATCCGAGTGGTATCGGAAGTGCTCTCCTCCAATGGTTCCACCTCCATGGGCTCAGTTTGTGGTTCAACTCTGGCCTTGATGGATTCAGGTGTACCCATTACCAAACCCGTTAGTGGTGCAGCCATGGGTTTGATCAAAGAAGGAGAGGAAGTCCGCATTCTCACCGATATTCAAGGTATTGAAGACTTTTTGGGTGACATGGACTTCAAAGTCGCCGGAACCGATACTGGCATCACGGCTTTGCAAATGGACATGAAAATCACTGGTTTGTCCATGGATACCGTAGCCCAGGCCATTGAGCAAGCCAAACCTGCCAGACTGCATATCCTAGAAAAGATGCTGGCGGTGATTGACACACCCTCCACAGACATGTCACCCTTTGCTCCTCGCCTCTTAACCATGAGGATTGATCCAGAGTTCATTGGTACCGTGATTGGTCCAGGGGGTAAGACAATTAAAGGAATTACCGAGCAAACTGGGGCAAAAATCGATATTGAAGATGACGGTACAGTTACCGTATCTGCTATGGATGGGGACAGAGCCACCAAAGCTATCAATATCATCCAAGGCTTAACCCGCAAGCTGAATGAAGGGGATGTCTATGTTGGTCGTGTCACCCGGATTATTCCCATTGGTGCCTTTGTGGAAATACTTCCTGGCAAAGAAGGCATGATTCACATTTCCCAACTAGCTGACTACCGAGTTGGCAAAGTGGAAGATGAGTTAGCCGTAGGAGATGAGGTAGTTGTCAAAATACGGGAAATTGACAACAAGGGTCGTCTGAATTTAACCCGTTTGAACATTCATCCTGACGAAGCTGCCGCAGCACGGGAAGCAGCAGCGTTATAGCGCTACGCGCAAGGGCAAGAGGCAAGAGGCAAGAGGCAAAAGTTAACAGCGACAGCTTTTGCTGCTTGTATCAATGTCAAACACCTGAATGCTTAGCTGAACCGCGAGAAGCCCCGCACAAAACCTTCATTGGGTAAGTGTCGGCATCAAGCCCGGGGTAAGAGTCGGAACGGAGCTTACCAATGTGATATACTAGGAATGGTAGGGAAGATAAATTAAGAGCTAACCGCCACCTACCAACTAAAAATAGAACTTTTTGTATTGTTCCGGCGTGGAGGGGCATCTCGTGTCGTTAGTAAAGCTTATCGAGCATCCGTTCGCAGTAGCTGGAGTTGGTAAGAAGCCTGCGCTCTCCCGTTAGGGCAGCGTCGGGAGTATGTCACCAGCAAAAGTCTAACAATTCTGATATAGCCGCAAGTAAAAGCTTTAACAAAACTCGCGGAATTCCCAACCCCTGGGACGGGTGTTGAAGTTACCGTAAGTAGAGGGTCGCCTTTATGGTTGGTCGGCTACTCGTCCCAGGGTTAAATCTTTATGATTAAGGGGACCCTCTACTAAGGTTTCGTCTCTGGGATGGATAGCGAGACGATGGAGGCGCGCTTGACCTTTGAAGAATTAAATTACGGGGTCGCGCCTCAACTTATAATGCAAGTTATCACGATTCATGTTAGAATAAATTTGGTTGCTGACCCGCCTGACTGACTAAAAGGCTACCTTACAAACGGTCTAATATTCTGTCAGTTTTTAGACCTACAGGTGTACAAAGTACTAGCAGAGTTCAGGGAAGAGACAAGCCCCGGCTGGTTGACCACAGAGTCGTAATTCCAAGGTGAGTCTGTCGAGAGAAATATACATCTGCGGAAGGCGGATGTCTGCCTGTGGACGCTGAGTAAGACCAATTCCAGCAGGCGCGCGCCTCCAAGGCCGGGTTTACCGGCCTTGGGTCGCGCCTCTGGTTGAGGCTTCGGCGGATGAAGCGGGAAACCCGAAAGACGAATAAGACCGTCCCTGAATTGACCTGAGAATGGGAGCAATCCCTCGCATTCTCAGCGAAGCAGGTTGGGGTACTTCACACTAAAGAATGCATTATGGTTTAGAGATGATTTAGTTAAGCTGTGCGCAAAATTGTTATAGCTGGTAATTGGAAAATGTACAAAACTCAAGCGGAAACCGCTGAGTTTTTAAAGGGATTTTTGCCTGAGCTGGAGCAAACTCCCATAGAACGGGAGGTTGTTCTGTGTGCTCCCTTCACCGACTTGGGTGTGATGTCTGAGCATGTACAAAATACTCGTGTACAGATCGGGGCTCAGAATATTCACTGGGAAAATGCTGGAGCCTACACGGGTGAAATTGCTGGTGCAATGCTCAAGGAAATTGGTGTGCACTATGTCATTGTTGGTCATAGTGAACGGCGTCAATACTTCGGCGAAACTGACGAAACCGTTAATAAACGCCTTCACGCTGCTCAGCGTCACAGTTTGATTCCGATTCTGTGTGTTGGGGAAACTAAAGCACAACGGGATGCTGGTGAAACAGAAGAAATTATTACCAAGCAGTTGGAAAAAGACCTAGTCAACGTTGACCAGCAAAATTTAGTGATTGCTTACGAACCGATCTGGGCAATTGGTACTGGAGACACTTGTGATGCATCAGAAGCGAATCGAATCATTGGATTGATTCGCTCCTTACTCAAGGAAGCTAATGTCCCAATTCAATATGGTGGCTCCGTCAAACCCAATAATATTGATGAAATTATGGCTCAATCAGAAATTGATGGAGTACTGGTGGGCGGAGGAAGCTTGGAACCTGCGAGCTTTGCCAGGATTGTCAATTATCAGTAGTTGT
>NZ_JAAHHU010000035.1:0-59323 GCF_010672095.1 Moorena sp. SIO3I6
ACCAGGGTATTGGCTTGCAGCTGTGCATGTAAATCCCAAAAATGACCAACGACCCTTTCTCCCAGGCAACCCTTAAGCTTTAACTTGAAAAACTTAGGCTTATCTGACTCTTTACGAGGTAATTGCCTAATTTTAACAACGACTTGTTCCTTCTCCCGCGAATGGTAGATCACCTCGCCACGAATGGAAAAATAGCCATCCTTCGGAATCGGTTCCGCCTCAGCTTCTGAGGAGTCATTTGATGTCTCGACTTCTGTTTCGGACTGAGCAACTCCGGAGTCAGTTGTTTCAGCTTCAGCTGTGGGTTCGAGAGTTTCTGGTTCCCAGACGCCAACAATTTGGACATGTAAGTTATCGTCTGCTTGCCTGATGCGAGGATAGACAACCCAGAGGTGGGGCTGATTGAGATCTAAGTGATTCTTGACCAAACTCATGACCCGACCGAGTAACACCGCATCAATCAAGGTTCCATCTGCCCCTACCAGTGTTCCCCTGGTCAACTGTTCTGCGGAAGGCATATATTTGCCATTGACCAGACCAATGGCGCGGTATTGCCTAGGTTCACTGGGGGCAGGAATTGGGTGCTGTCTTGAGACCTTACTTGAGACCTGAGTAGTTACTGTCCCATTAGATTCAGCTAAGGGAGCTGATTTGGTGGTATCTTGAGAGCCACCAGTTGGTGTTTCTGGGGGCTGGTTTTGCACACTGGATACTTCCGGTGGTTGGATTCCAGACGACTCAGCTGAGTCGGGAAGCCCATTCACAGACGAATTCATATAACCTCCTAGCGGCGGAGACACATTCCCATGGGTGGTTTTGACTGACATTGGCAGCATTGTCTTGTCAACATGTTCCAGCTTTCCGGTGTCCTTTCCAGAAAAAATTCTTCTGGACTGTTGCCACCAAAAAACTGGAGGGTGAGCGCACTTGGTACTAGTCTACCCACTGTACAGAATGCAGTGAGATAAAGGTTAGATCCGCAAAGTTTATGGAATCTTTAATCTGAGCGGTTTCTAGCCGATTTAACTGAGCCTTAATGCTAGCGTATTTATATAGATGGGATTGATGGGAGGAGACTTGAAAACCCCCAAATCGTTTCATAATGGGAAGAGAGTAGCAATCTAGTACATGCGTAAAGTTACGCATGCGTAACTTTACGCATGTTTTCAACAAAACTCCTCTGGGATTGTGGTACAATGGGCCTATGCAATAACCAAGCAATAACAGTATTAGGCTTGACATCCAGATAATCTTCTACAAGAGTGGGTAGCCTGCGAAAAGGTAACTGAGTAAAGCCATCAGTTTTAAATCTCCCGAAAATAACGGAGTAGAGCAACAAAGTTGTCACCTCAAATTCAATATTAGGTTGGGTTCGAGCCGATTTGAAGCCTGTGGATAGGGTGCTGCCGACAGTCCTAGTTGAAACAGGAAGTAAACAGGCTTCGTTGTGACGTTTTTGTCCGCGATGTTCACGTTTTATAGAACAGTTCAAGAAAGTTTTGTGTCTCAAAAGCGCAGTCTCTGGATCAAAATAGTGCTAGTACTAGCTGTGCTAGCCTTTATCGGTATTTCGATGATTCCTTTGCTAGGGAATATTTTCAAGGATAATCCCGCCTCTGTTGGGGCAACCCCTACAGCTACACCAAATATTTCTGCCCAGCAGCAAGCAGAACTAGAAGCTCAAGCCAAGGGTTATGAACTAGTCTTGCAGCGAGAACCAGAAAATTTAACGGCCTTGAGAGGTCTGCTGGAGATACGGCTGCAGCTCAGAGACATCAAAGGCACCATTGAACCCCTAGAAAAGTTAGCCAAACTCAATACTGACCAGACAGATTATGGAGTCTTGCTGGCTCAGGTAAAACAACAAATTGGCGATCGCGAAGGAGCAGCTCAAGCCTATCGGGACATATTAAACGCTAAGCCTGGGGATATGAATGCTCTGCAAGGGTTAGTTAGTTTGCTAACCCAGGAAAACCGCCCAGAAGCAGCCATCGGTTTGCTGCAAGACACCTTAAAAAGTTCCCAGCAAGTCAATGAGATTAAACCTGGGAGCATTGATGTCATTTCTGTGCAGTTGTTGTTAGGTCAAGTTTACGCGAATCAGAAGCGTTATGACGAAGCCACAGCTATATATGACCAGGCGATCAAAGGCAGCCAAGATGACTGGAGACCAGTGCTAGCTAAAGCCATGATTTTTAAAGAACAGGGTAACACTGAAAAGGCTAAACCCCTGTTTGACCAGGCTGAATCCCTAGCACCAGCCAAGTACAAAGACCAAGTCAAACAGTTGGCAGCCGAAACTCCAGAAACTCCAGAAACTCCAGAAACTCCAGAAACTCCAGAAACTCCAGAAACTCCAGAAAATTAGTCATTGGCTAAACCATGATTAGTGATGAGTAACCAACACAGGCTAGGAGTGTTACTTACTCATGACTCGACCAGTGAGGCAGTATCGGAGTAACAATCAATACTTCCGCTCTTTCGGTTCAAACAAGGTAATGCTTACCGGTTTATATTGCAGGTCAATACCTGCGGATGAGTAAAACGCTAGGGTGTGTTTGAGAAAATTGGGATCATCCCGTTGGGGATAATCCTCCCGGCTATGGGCACCCCGGCTTTCTCGTCGGTTCAGAGCAGAGGTAAGAATAATTTCTCCGACTATCATTAAATTGCGCAGTTCCAAGGCTTCGATAATTTCCGTGTTCCAACAGTTGCCTTTGTCATCCAAATAAATTTGCTGGTACTGTTGTTTGAATTGTTGCAGTTGGTTTAATCCCTCCTCCATGGACCCTTGGTTACGGAAAACGCCACAGAATTGGGTCATACAGTCTTGGAAGGCTTGACGCAACTGGTTAAGCCGTAAGGTGCCAGATTTTTCCACAAGGGCTTTGATTTTTGTCTGGGCTGCATTGAGGTAGGATTGCTCGTCAAGGTCTGGTAACTTCCGGTCTTGGACGTATTTTGCGATCGCAGCACCGGTTCTTTTGCCATAAACCACACATTCCAACAGGGAATTACTCCCGAGGCGATTTGCCCCATGAACAGATATACAGGCTGATTCCCCAGCGGCAAAGAAGCCCTCAATTAAGCCATCTTCACCACTATGAACTTGTCCATCGGTGTTGACAGGGATTCCCCCCATAGAGTAGTGGGCAGTTGGTCGTACTGGCATTGGTTGATGTACTGCGTCAATACCAACCAATCGATGGGCTTCTTCCCAGCAGAACGGAATCCTACTCATAATCTTTTCTTTGCCCATGTGGCGCAGGTCAAGGTAAACAAAAGGTCCACCTACACTGCCATCAGGGTGAATGCCACGACCAGCTCTGAGTTCTAGGGTAATCGCTCTTGAAGTAATATCCCGAGGTGCCAGTTCCATTTGTTTGGGGGCATAGTCCCTCATAAAGCGATCGCCTTCTGAGTTAATCAGATAAGCCCCTTCCCCTCGTACCGCCTCAGAAATCAAAACCCCCACCGGATACAAGCCTGTAGGGTGAAACTGTACAAACTCCATATCTTCCAAAGGCACCCCAGCCAGAGCTGACATTCCCAGACCATCCCCAGTGGAAGCAAAGTCATTGGAGGTGGTGTTAAATACCCGTCCATAACCCCCAGTAGCAAACATGACCGCTTTTGCCCGTACTACTTCCACCTTCGTGTTTAGGAGCTGGAACATCACCACCCCTTTTGCCTGACCCTCTTCCAAAATCAGCTGCATAACGTACCACTCATCGTAGAGTTTGACACCGTTATGCCGGAGATTGTTCACCAGTTCATGCAAAATGGCGTGACCCGTCTTATCTGCCGCGTAGCAAGTGCGGCGATGGGAATGACCTCCAAAAGCCCTCTGAGCAATCCGACCATCTGGTAAGCGGGAAAACAGAACCCCCATGTGTTCCAGCTCAATGACCACCTCTGGAGCCTCTTTGGTTAGGATTTCTACTGCATCCTGGTCTGCCAAGTAGTCAGACCCTTTAACCGTGTCAAAGGCATGGGCTTCCCAGCTATCGTCAGCATCAACATTCTTCAGAGTAGCTGCCATACCCCCTTGGGCAGCCACCGAATGGGAACGAATTGGGTGAGTTTTAGCGACAAGGGCGACATCGAGCTTAGGCTCAGAGCGTTTAATCTCTAAAGCAGCGCGACATCCAGCTAATCCCCCACCGACAATAATGACATCGTGTTCTAGCATCTCGGTCGTATTATGGAATCCCAATTCCTATTTTAGGCTCTAGGTTCTAGCCTCTAGGCATTTACCCTCTAGGATTGCGGAAAAAGTATGAAGCGCCCCTCCTCAAGCACGGAGGCTCTCAACTCCCCTTCCCCGGGTTGCGGAAAAAGCCGGGGATGGTCCGGATTATCTTCAACCGGTCGCCCCAATAGGTTTCTGTCTAGGGGCTCTGCCTCCAGCTGTTGATGTGGTTTCCTCCTCTTCCATCTGAGCAATTTCAATATGGTTTAACAATGTAGTCACGAAGGCAAAGAGCAGGAAGGGCAGAGATAGTACCAAAATCAGCCCGACAGTTGCCAGAGCGTAAATTTGGCGGTCAGCACTCCAAAGAGCTAAGGCTGAGGCAAGACTCAGGAAAATTACGATTAACCAAACCATAATTTGTCCATAAATGTCACCAAAGCTTAGGGTGCAGACAATGCGATATCGTTGTAAGTTATCCATGGCATCTCTTGACACATTTCTTTATTTTTCTTAGCATATGCGTCTCATCCAGGTTTGGGGGATTTCTCAATAATTTTTAAGAGGAGCGCAACATCAGTTTACATTTAGATTTACATTTAGTCATTAGTCATTAATCCTTAGTCCTATGTATTTTGTGAGCCAAATTAAGCCTACTTTTGACCAATAACCAATGACCAAAGAGCGCCCTCGGTAGGATTTGAACCCACGACCCAGGGATTAGAAATCCCTTGCTCTATCCACTGAGCTACGAGGGCATAGCTATATCATACATCAGAAAAAACTGTTTTTGCTTGGCTGGTGATCGGGTACCAGTCTCTGTGTGCCTAATACCTAGTCCTATCAAGGCGCTTTGCGGGTATTCACTCCTGTATCTGTAAACCATAACCAAAAATTATACCAATTTAAAACGGGACAGTCAAGGTCAAGGAGGAACAGGGAACTTCGGATAAAGGAACAATGGCTCCGGTAACAGAAAGCATTTCCCGTTAAGCGTTGCCCGTTACCCGTTCCCGATCTCATACCGAGTTGCATTCAAAGATAGTAGATTGCTTGGATAGGGAGATAGGGAGATAGGGAGATAGGGAGATGGGGAGATGGGAACCCACCCCTAACCCCTCCCAGGAGGGGGAGATGGGGAGATGGGGAGATGGGGAGATTGGGGGAAGAGAAAGTTGTACGTTTGACCGCAACTTGGTATCAGGAGAGCCTTGGGCTTAAGTGGAGAGCCACCACAATAATAATTATCGATTGCTTGTCTCAATTAGCGGTAAGACTCAAGGCACTTAGCTCGAACCCGAGTTAAGGTAGGTACATAGTCAGTGTCACTGATCAGAACTTAGTCAGACTCTGTCACAAGGATTCTGATCAGGAGATAGTGACTATTACTCTGTCAAAATTGAATTGAGGGGTAAACTATACTTTTCCGGATTAGGCACGCTTTTACTAGGCATTAGGTATGACTTAACACCGTGCCACCGTGCCACCGTGCGACTTTGCCCTAACCCTCAAAACTAAATTGACAGAGTACTAGGGGGTTAGAACACTTCGTCAACAGCACCCCCTGACCCGGTCAGGAGTCATGTGCCAGTATCATGTTTATTTTGAAAAGGCAGGATGTTGAAATCTCTAGTATTCAGCACCCACAGAGGGAGCAGCAAATCCCGATTCTCAATTACCAGGGGCAAACCTTTCGCCTGCTCAGTGTATTTGGTGCCACTCAGGAAGAGGAAGCCATAGCTTTCTGGCGAGACCTCACCGATCATCGGGGAAAAGCTTGTGTATTGTTGGAAGAACCTGAGCGCTACAGCGTTTGGGGAAAAATCCGTCTGGATCAATTAGGCACTGAACCCAGCTCTGAGGGCACTAGGGTATCCTACATTCAAGCCTGTCTTTTGCTACTACAGACGGTGTATATGGATGTGGAAGACTTCTTAGGAGCTAGACAAGCTGGGTTGTTCCAGAAGGATATCGCCAAGATCTTGATAGATTCAAACTTTCCCCAGGTTCAATCGAACCAAGCTGTACAACAATTGCTCAAAATCGACCCCCTTACCAACTCTGATTTTCCTATCTGGGAAGAACATCATCTGATCACCCTGTTGCAAGAACTATATCGCTTAGGTAAAGACTATTTTGGCAATACCAACTTTGCTCAGGGGGTTAGCGATATCTTGCAGGATATGCCAGCTCAGGAGCAAACTCAGTTTATCAACTGGCTTAACAACTGTGATCTTAGTAAACTATGGCAATAATCTACAATTAAAAATAAGCTTAAGAATCATAGATATTTTAGCTGCCTAACCATAGTCTTATTGTGCTAGTCAGTGATAAGTGTGAAATTCCTTATGAGCAGCTCTGCAGAACGGTCATCAGGTAATCTATCCCCCCTCAGCAGCAATACCATCATCTATGGTGGTATTGCTTGGGCGATTATCTCCCTATTATTCTTCTTGCTGTTTGGGATTACATCCCCTGGGCAAGAAAGTCCATTTTGGTACCTGATTAGTACCTACTTTTTAGAATGTATACCCTTCCTAGTAGCAAGTATTCTCTGTTTCAGAAATTGGCGTAGCCCTCAGATTGCCAGTGGACGAAATGTCTGGCTAGGACTCGGTCTGGGGAATCTGTTCTATTTGATGGGTGACTTGATATTCGGTGTGTGGGAGCTGTATTTTCACCTTAACCCTGATGTATCACTAGCAGATGTGTTTTACTTATCCTCCTACGTATGTCTTGGGGTAGGCATGTTTTTAGCAGTTATTCCCAGACGCTTAAACTTAGAACTTTGGCAAGGGTTAACGATTGTAGCGATTGCCATAGTGGGGATGGCCTTAGCTGCTTTGCTGTTACTTGCCCCTTCCCTCGAATCCAGCACTCCTGAATCTGGTGATGTGACAATTGCGTATTCTATTTCTGACTCGACCACACCACTTCTGGTCAAGGAAAATAATGCTATGGTCATCTCGGCAGAGCCATCTGAAATAACCAACTCTGAGGCTAATCAGAGTACTGATCATAATTCTCCAAGGTGGGCTATCGAACTTGACAAGTCACTGAGTGCCTATTCAAACCAATTGACGACCCTCTACATTGCTTTCGATGTAATTCTGCTGATTATTGCCTCATCCCTACTGTTAGCTTTTTGGGGTGGACGTTTTTCCCAATCCTGGCAAATGATTGCCGCTGCAACATTTTGCCTGTACATTGCAGATATGTGGTTTAAGTATGCTGAGACTAGACCGAACTACGAAAGTGGCGGTTTACCAGAAGTCTTTTTTGTATTCAGTGGTGTATTGTTTGCAATAGGGGCTGCCCTGGAATATCAAATATCGAGCCGTTCCCGTCGTGGTTCACGCAGGCGAGCTGAAAAAGTAGCATGAGTCCAAGAAAACTATCTGATGTCGATAAACAGGACATCCTAGAACTATATCGACAGACAGCAGAGACAACCTCAACGCTGGCTGACCGTTATGGAGTTAGTAACTCCACCATTAGCCGTATCCTTAAGAGCAACTTGTTGGAGCCAGAATACGAGGCTCTAATCCAACAAAAGCGCTCTAATCGTACTGCTGATCATGTTTCCTCTTCTACTGTCAAAACGTCTAAGCCTGTGGTAGAATCAGCAGCTCAACCATCACTAGTTGGACTCGAAAATGAACCATTAGCAAATGAACCATTAGCAGAATCTATCAGTGATTTATTGACTTCAACCTCTACTGATGGACGTCGGCGGCGTAAGCGTTCCTCTGTGGCTGCTCAACCACCAGTGGAGGAAGAGGAGCAACATACCCAACTGCAACTTGATATTACCACATCAGGTTCAGATGAAGATAAGTCTGTTGATGACCAAGATGAATTCTTACCTGAGGATAAGGGACTAGCAACTAGGAGCTTCGCTGAGTTGCTCGACGAGGATTTAGGGGATTTGGATCAAGATGATGATTTAGAAGATTTAGAGGATTTGGATGACCTCGATGACCTCGATGACCTCGATGACCTCGATGACCTCGATGAAGATTGGGACGATGACTTGCCGGATTCCGAGATTCACGAATCCATCAGAACCTCTGTGGCTAAAAGCGGTTCTTACATTGAAATTTTGCCCCTCTCGGAAGCTTCTCTTCCTAAAACCTGCTATCTGGTAGTCAGCCGAGCGGCGGAGTTAATTGCTCGCCCTCTCAATGAGTTTAGCGACCTCGGACAAATTCCTGACGAAGAAGTTCAAGAGACAACCTTGCCAGTATTCGAAAACCATAGGGTGGCACGGCGTTTTTCTAACCGTTCTGAGCGAGTCATCAAGGTTCCTGATGCTCAGATGCTTCAGAAGACCTCTTCCTATTTGCAAGCTAAAGGAATTACCCGATTATTAATTGATGGTCAGGTCTATTCTCTTTGATATCAAGTCCGTTGGCTTCTGGCTGAGGGACTTTGGCCTTTGGGGTTAATGGGAGTCGGGAGTCGGGAGTCGGAAGTCGGAATCCACCCTACTTCTGGCGGAAGGGTGGGAGGGGGGAAGCAAATGGAATGTACTTTTTGACACTCACCGTCTTCAAAGAACGGCGATTCCTAGATCAACGAGCTGCCTTAAACCACTGTGTCCTAATGTTTGACGCCGCCAAAAAGTAGGCAATATCTAAACCAAAGACCCGTCAAGACCAAGAATTCAGTTTAGTTCACAGTAGACCCAGCGGGCAATTCTCGCGATAGCGTTTGGCTACTTGCAGGAAAGTGCATGTGCATAGTCCGTTTCTTCCCTATTCACCTGGTTCCGGCGTGCCCCGCCGTACCGTTTTCTATCTCAAGTCGTTTTCTGCTAGGTTCACACGTTAACTGCTAATTAACGATTGGGTTTTTAAGGAGGACTTTCCCTACCCTCCGAGCATTACTACTTTCAGGTCATGCAGTGGCGGGTCTCTCTCCCGGTTGCGCCAAGGCCAAAGGCCACGCTACGCGAACGGTTTTTCAGCCTGTACTCATACTAC
This sequence comes from Moorena sp. SIO3I6, assembly GCF_010672095.1. Lineage (NCBI taxonomy): Bacteria > Bacillati > Cyanobacteriota > Cyanophyceae > Coleofasciculales > Coleofasciculaceae > Moorena > Moorena sp. SIO3I6. The sequence goes on from NZ_JAAHHU010000035.1 coordinate 9,178, forward strand.
TAGTATACTCTGGCTAGACAATTATCAACCCCGGTTGCAAGATTTATTTCTAGGCGACTAAACTCGCTAGCCACTTTCATCTGGGCTCGCTTTGAGGCGGAGTTTTCAGTGCTTGGATTCCTAATAACCTGTCCTTCTCGGGACCATCGCAGATACTGCTGTAATTGATCAACTGGATCAAACCCCTGTTGCTCAATCAGACTATGGGCTAAACACAGAGCCATGGATGTATCATCAGTCCAGTAGCCTGGCTTCAAACCAAAAGTCCCACCACCCACCATATCTTCAATCGGGGTGAAGGAGCCTGGTGCCTTAAACTCTAAAGTAGTACCGACTGCATCCCCGACAGCCAATCCTAAGAGACTGCCACGGTAACGGTTAATTAGCTCCATTGGATAATTCCTCTTCTAATCCATAACCTCTGCTAATCTAGTGTTCGTGTTCTTTGCATCTTCGCGGTTAATCACAATCCTGATTAACCTAACACCCTCACCCGGAGCTTGTTCAACCAATGAAACCGTTACTCAAACTCTGGCCTATAGCCTTGGTAAATAGACTGGTTTCCTTTCAGCAAACCATTAAACATCAGGGTTGGTGGATTTTGCTATTTGTGATCGGGATGATAATTCCTCTATGGCAGCTTTCCCCATCCTACGCCAGTAGCACCTTTAAAGATGTCCCAGAGAATTATTGGGCTCAACCGTGTATCACTAAATTAGCACAACAAAATATTATCAGGGGTTACCCAGATGGTACCTTTAAACCGAATGCTCCGATCACCAGAGCTGAGTTTGCTGCACTGCTTCTGAAGGCTTTCCCTAGTGCTCCTCAAGTGCGCAGTGACCAAAAATTCGTAGATGTACCAACTAATTACTGGGCTAATCAGGCTATTCGTAATGCTGATAAAACGGGATTTTTGGCTGGCTATCCTGGTAGAGTTTTCCGCCCTAAGCAAAATATCCCTCGTGTCCAAGCGTTAGTATCTTTAGCTAGTGGATTGAAGTATAAACCGGTTAACCCTTCCCTAGAGACTTTAAAGGCAGCGTTTACTGATGCTACAGCAATTCCGAACTATGCCCAAAATGCGATCGCAGCAGCTACGGAAAATCAGATTGTGGTCAATCCCCCTAATGTGAAGCAATTCAAACCTAACCAACAAGCTAGTCGAGCTGAGGTAGCTGCTTTTTTGTGCCAAGCTACCCAAACCACTGGATTGATTCCTAATCAATACATTGCTAAGGTTGAGCCACCAACTCCTGGTTCTACTGAAGCGGAGTTAAGAGGGGTATGGCTGACAAATATTGATAGTGAGGTACTGTTGTCTAATAGAGCAGTAACGGATAGCCTACAAAAACTTAAGGAGCTCAACTTTAACACGGTATATCCTACAGTGTGGAATTGGGGTTATACACTATATCCGTCTCAAGTAGCTAAACGGGTAGTGGGACTGGAAGCACGAATATCCACGGAGTTAGAGAAAGACTTATTTGACCCAAAGAAAGGGGTGCAGGGAGGACGAGATGTTCTCAAAGAGATTGTCGAGGTGGGACATGACAATGGTTTGAGAGTTATTCCCTGGTTTGAATTTGGCTTCAAAGCACCCTCCTATTCTGAATTAGCCAAACGCCACCCAGATTGGCTGACCCAAACTAAAGATGGGGTCAAGACTCAAACCACTAAAGGATTAGAACCAGAGGATGAAAGACTACAAGAGATTGTTTGGCTCAATCCTTTTAAACCAGAGGTACAGCAATTTATTCAAGATTTAGTTATCGAAATTGTCAGCAACTATGATGTTGATGGTATCCAATTCGATGACCACTTTGGGTTGCCAGTGACCTTTGGTTACGATGATTTCACAGTAGAATTGTACAAAAAAGAACACCAAGGTAAATCTCCCCCCACTGACCCAAAGGATGAGGAATGGGTACGCTGGCGAGCAAATAAAATTACGGATTTCCTAACCAAGCTGTTTCGAGCAGTTAAAGACAATGTTCAAGACAGTAACAATGATGTGATTATTTCCCTATCTCCCAATCCCCAGCGTTTTTCTTACCAATTCTTTTTAGCTGATTGGGCAACTTGGGAACAACGGGGTTTGGTAGAGGAACTAATTGTCCAGATTTATCGAGATAATTTCAGCACTTTTATCTCGGAATTAGACCAGACAGAAGTCAAAAGAGCACGGAGTCATATTCCGGTAGGAATTGGGATTTTAAGTGGTCTCAGAACTCGTTTAGTTCCGGTATCACAAATTCAGCGGCAAGTTGATGCTGTCCGACTGCGGGGATTTGCTGGTGTGTCGTTTTTCTTCTATGAAACCTTGTTGAATATGAGTGATGAACCAGCTTCTAAGCGTGAGAGCGGTTTTGATGTCATGTTTCCTGAATTTGTGAAAGCACCAGATATAGAGGATTGGAAGAAATCGAATTGAGGCGTTGCTGAATTGAAGTATGAATGCGCGAGTCTGATTTTGATAATGCCACCATTATCCCCCAACGTTGGGGGAATTTAATTTACTTTTCTCCCCCAGGATTGGGGTTCAGGGGACACAATCATACCCATAATTAGCAACCCCGCTCATACTTCAGACATACCTTACGCTGCATTTACTGAGGATGATTTTGGATATGTTCGACTATAGGAATATGTTGGTATAAACACTCTTTTCTATCAGTTTACTACAATTTAATTATTTTTCGGAGATGTCTAATAGGCTAGTATGCCATCAGCAGCGAAGTTACGAGCAATACTTTTAGTTAAGTTACTCAATGCTGCTTTGGAGGCTGCATAGTGTATATACTCTGGGGTGTCACCACGATGAGCTGCACGACTGGAAATATTGACAATAATTCCTCCTCCCTTGGACTTAAAGTGTTCTATGGCGCGTCTGGTGATGGAACTAACAGCAATCAGGTTAACTTCAAGAGTTTTCAGCCATTTCTCTTCCCAGACTGAGGGATTATCATCCAAGCTGAGTTCGGTCATGATGGCGGCATTATTGACAACACCATCCAGGGAATATCCCAGATTAAGAATTTCCTCCACTAATTCTTGTCCTGCTTGGGGCTGGGATAAATCTTTTTGAATGACAACACAATCAGTTTTTGCTTCGGAGGCTAACTTCTGGGCTGGCTCAACATGAGAATTACAGTGGAGCACAACTCGCGCTTCTGAAGCAATAAGACATTGGGCAATGGAGTAGCCGATTCCAGTTCCCGCTCCTGTTACCAGAAATGTTTTTTCTGCGATCTTGATCATTGCATTAGTTCCATTAGGTTAAGATTCAGGATTTCTGGCTAGGAAAGAAATCTGGTTTCCAATCTGCAGGCACTTCTCCCACTTCATTCTTAAAATCATGAAAGCTGTTTGGCGAAGAAATGGCTATAAAGTGTAGGTCATTGCTTGATTCATTCCTAATTTGATGCAGCGCTCCCGGAGATATTAGTATGCCATCACCCGAATTAAGAACATGTGTTGTGTTCTCAATTACTATAGATGCTTCACCCTCAAGTATAAAGAAAAACTGTTGGGCAACTTCGTGGTAATGTTCTACTCCCCTGCTGTTGGGAGGCATAATTTCCTGTGCAACGGTTAAATTGTCATTGGCTAATAAATGCCATCCTTGACAGCCAGTTCCCCATTGAAAATTTTCGGCAGTAGCTTTATTGATATTTGCGTGGTTTGACATTGCTTTTTTATCTTAAATCGAAAGTTACTTTAGCATGAGCAAAACTTAGGAGTTTACTCATGCTTTCTTGGCACGGATAAAATATAACTGCTGATAGAGATTGCCCTCTTGTTCTAGAAAGGGGGAGGGTTCTCCTTCTAGATATGCTAGTTTTTGATAGCTTTGGACAAACTCTATGTGATAGTTAGCTAAGGCAACATTAATTCTGTGGACAACAGCCCAATTGGCATCACCCCGCTCTTCCCAGTTAATACAATAGTCTAAAGGATTGTCACTATCGCTTTGAATTCCTTTTCCCCAGTATTTTTCCATTAACCTATGGGTTAGTCTGGGGCCATTTTTACTGGTGGCGATGAAGAGAATTTCCCCTCCTGGTGCCAGGTAGGAACTACCTTGGGTAATTAAAGTGTCCATTACTAGCCTGCCGCGATCGCCATTGCGGTTCCATTCTTCACCCCGAAATTGGTCAGCAAACTTCAGCCTTGCTTGCAATTTTTCCTCCGTATCAGGTAGTGCTGGCGGGTTGAGATAAATGCGATCAACTTTCCCTTCAATCTCTCGATTCCCTTGAATTGCAGCAAAGCAGTTAGACTCAAAACTTTGGAAATCCTTTGGGTTAAGACCATTCAATTCCCAATTGCTTCCTTGCAGGGTAACGGCATAAGGGTTTAATTCCGTGCCAATTACCTGAGCTGCACCACCTTTTCCGGCGACTATGCCAAACATGCCTAAGCCACCAGCAAAATCCATCACCACCTTGCCCCTACAATCATCAGCAGCTACTAGCTCACACATTGTGAGGGAAAATAGTGAAGAAGGTGTCCAAGCATTAGGATGGGTTTCTAGTAAAATATCTAAGTCATTACTGAGATGATATTTGACAATCGTGCCCGCCTCTAAAGACTGATAATCAATGTTACTGTCCGAATCGTAGGTAATAATTGTTTTTTTTGCACATAAATCTTTGTCTGTTTATAAATTTAGCTCGGGAGTTTTCATGAATTCTATTTGTACTCGGTAAAGCTACACTAATTGGAAAGTTTAAACTGTTTTTTATAGGAAATAATATGCTAGGATTTCGAAAATTTCACTGTAAGAAAATAGTTCTATTCCCAAATCCTCCATTTGATTAACTTCTTGGTAAGTGGGAGTACGATAATATGTTCTTTTACTAAGATCCTGTTTTCCCTCCCAAGAAAAAGGAAAAGAATATCCTTGAGCTAACTCATCGATGTATTCTAAAAAGATTTGGGCACCTTTTTTGTAAATCAAACATAAATTTTTTAGATAGCTGTAGTTTTTATTAAGATCTACAGAGTAAGCTCCTATGATGCTACCTGTATCAATTCCTTCCTCAACAATATGTAAAGTTCCGTAAAGAGATTTTCCTTCAGCCATATCCCACAAGGAACACCACACGCCAGCACGTTCAGGAAGTTTTGATGAGTGAATATTGAAAATCTTCCCCACACCATACTCACTTGCTACTTTAATAATTTCTGAACTGATGATTAGATTGTTCCTTAAAGACAAACTAATGTAAGGTTCATGTTCTTGATAAATAGCAATAATTTTATCCTGTTCTTCTCTGTTTTTAGTACTTTTGATGCGATATAATTCGCATTCGTACTGTCTCGCCAGTTGATTGAATGTCATCAAATGGCATTTTTTATTGCCTAGATTTTTTTCAATGCAAGGAAAAACTATGTTACGGATATAATCTTTAGTCAAAAAATTAAACTTAGACAATTTTTCGACTTGGCTTTCTGCTTTTCTCGATACTTTTTGTGACAAAAATATATTAATTTTAAAGTTTCTCTCAAAAAAGGAAGCAAATAATTTAGAACTCTATTAGCGATAATATCTTCGTTACAAAAAATAATCATATTTTTATGCTGATTATTCTTGTCCCTTTCTTGCCTAAAATTGTGTTCAAAATTATTCATATTATTCTTGTCATTACTTGTCTATTAATATCCTCGCTTCTGAGTTTACTCTCTAAGTTTTCTGGATAGTTATCGGGACTAAGGTGAGCAAGTTTAGATAGAATGTCTCTTTGTGTTTTCCAGGCCAATTCATCTTGTAAATACGCCTCAAAACTTTGGCTTGTAACCACCTTTTCTAGTTTTTTGTGTCCAGTAAAATAAATTCCCTGGTCGAGGGGATTGGCAGTATTATTATCGAAAGTCCAACGCAGAACTTTTCTAATCTTGGTTTCGGAGTTAGTAAATCCTTCTCTACCATGAAAAGCGACTAAGTTTGCCAGCACTAAACTTTCCCTAAGTTCTTCTAGCAAAACGCTTGTGTAATTCTCTGGATTTTTATTAAAATTCCAGATCCAATCCATTGCTATTTTCGTCAGGGCGTTTTTACACTTATAGTCAACATCGCCATCGGCGCGATAACCCGTTGTAATGCATCTTTTTTCCTTATGGTAATTAATAATTGGTTTACTAAGATGACCATCCGTTCCTTCCCTAAAAAAGGTAACAGCATCTGCTTCTTTTAAAACAGCTAGATAAGGCAAAGGAATAGCATTTAAAAGATGCTGTCCACTCGCCACACGAGTTTCCCCTCCTGATTGAGCATTTTGTAGGACTGTAAACACCACCCAATCAGGAACGACTTTTAAGAATGTGCCGTCTTGATGGACTTCTAGATGACCGTTGTATTTATTACCCTTAACACGATCAGCTAGATTGGCCATCATCAAAACATCATTTTCTTTAAAATCAACGCCATAGTCAGCGAACACTTTTCTGGCTAAAGCATTCTCATTTGATTCTATTTTGCCAGAATTACTATAGGGTTGTCGCACTTGTTTCCCGAGCAATAAATGCAACTGATTTCGCCATTCCTTAAAACGTCGATTATCTAATAACGCATCATTTTCGTGAGTACGGAGAACAAAAAAACCATATAGATGTGTCAATAGCTGCACGTCCCGGCGAATTCCATCATCTGAAAGCTTTCCCCTAGCAGGAATCTGAATAGTTAAATCTTTTTTTGTTAATTTCCTGGGTTGATATAAAAAATCGTAATTGTTCTTTACAAAATTCCATTTATTGATGTAATCCTCTAGAGCCATTGTTATTCCCTTGACATTCCTAACATTAAGATTTTTTATATTTCAATTTTTCTCTTGATGTTGAGAGGCTTTAACTACAGCCTTAGCTTTAACTACAGCCTTAATAGTATCATCATTTGCCTTTATTTCAATTATTTCTCTTGTAACTTTAACAGGGTAATCGCATTTTGTTTGGTATAAATTGTACTTGACAAAAACCAAGATATGTAATGTAACTAATTTTTGCCGTTGCCTCTGTCTTACAGACGCGCCAGCGGTTAACCATTAGATAAGCAAAAATTTAGATTTCACGGGTTTGGTCTGATGGCTATTGGTTTTGGCAAACCCGTTGTTAACCCAATCCAGGAGCGGGAGGTTGAGATCCTCAAAAAGAGTGTGCTCAATCATTTTGAGCATCTCTTGGTACCCCGGGTCGGCTCCAGAAGGGTACATAATCTGGTCGGGATTGTCTCCATTGCAATTTTGGCAGTGATTGCGGGAGCGGATGGGTTTGTGGCTATCGAAACCTAAGGCACACGCAAAACTTGAGTGGCCCCAAGACATTTTTAGATTTGCCCAACGGGATACCATCCCACGATACCAATGGTCGTGTATTTGGCCTTCAAGATCCCCAGGAACTCGAAACTTGCTTGCCTTTGTTGGGTGCGCAGCATCACCGAAAGCTTAGATATTCAACTCATTCATATTGACGGCAAGACAGCCATTGGCTCAATTGACCGGGAGAACCACCTCAAAGCGCAGCGAGCGTGTGAGCGCCGGTCGCGGTGTGAACATCAGCTGGTGTTGGCACAACAAAAAGTTGAGAGCAAATCTAATGAAATTACAGCGGTACCACTGCTACTGAAATTGCTTAACCTCTTTGGAGCGGTCGTGACTCTTGATGCCATGGGCACTCAAACCGACATTGCCCGACAAATTAAGGAAGCCGGTGGGGAGTATGTCCTGGCGCTCAAGGGCAACCAGGGCAAGCCCCCTCAGCAGGTGGAAGAGTGGTTTGCGCGAGGCCTATTACCAGAACTGGCAAGGGTAGAAATTGAGTTACCACGCGCGCGGTCGAGGCCGGGCATCACCGCCATTAAACCCGTCAGGTGTGGGCGGTGCCTGTGAGTCAACTACCCCCGTTGCATCGGCAAACACACCTGGCTTGCTTTAACCAGCGTGGTGATGGTGAAGCGAAGGCGACAGTTATGGAACATGCGCCACGACACAGACTCAGTTTTACCTCAGTGCCAAAGAACCAGATGGCCAGCAACACAACCGGGTGATTCGCTCCCATTGGGGTGTTGAAAATGGTCTACAAAGTGTCCTGGATGTCACTTTTAATGAAGATGCCAGTCGGGTTCGCCAGGGCTATGAGAAGCGAAAATCTAGGGCTGTTGCGCCGCCTGAGTGTTAACCTGCGTGGATCGCGAACCCTCCCGCGCCTTGTCGGAAAATGAAGCGTTATAGGGCGGGGATGGATAATGACTCTATCATCAAAATCCTGGCCGCCAGTGCGGCGAAGTGATGCATTTTTTGAGGGTGATGCAAGATTGTTGAGGAGCCATAAAAGGAGGTGATGGGCTGAATCTATTAACCGAAGCCGGTTAGGCTCCAGGAGTGTTTACTAACACTCCTGGTACAAACAAACGAGATCTTAAAACTTTTATCAGGGTATAATCAGCAATTCTACAGTCAAATTTTAGGTCAGGTTACTGTATTTTTAGAACTCTACTAAGATGCGATTACCCTGGTAACTTTAACAGATTGGTGTCACCTGTCAACATAAGATTTTATTAACTTTATAAAGTTTTGTTGATTTAAGTAACAAAAACACTTTAGCCCACCGCTACGGGGAGGGTGCATCTAATTTTTGCTGGGGGGGCGACATGAATGGCCAGGGTAAGCGCAAGAAAAAATTGCCCATAATGTGCATTGGCTGGATCTCGGTTGCTCGTGGCTCGAAACCCCTATAATCTCGTCGAACTGTACTCGCAATAGAGTTAATTTGTTGAGAATGACGTGGTTTTTTTCTCAATAAGCTACGGCTTATTGATTCTTGCGCTTACCCTGCATGAATGGCTATAAAGCTGACAGAACAAGCGCGGGTTGACTGACAAAACTAATCAACCACGTACTGGTACGTTTGTATTTTGAATTCCAGTCGATAGTCGTTTATCCTGAAGGGGTGACATGGAAGCTAGAATGTAGCCAAAATAAGGGACCTAGCTCTTATACCTCGTAAATAATACTCCAGTTTATTGGGATTTTACTTCATTAACTCCTTCACCAAATCCCAACACGACTCCATAAAACTCACCCAAGTTTGACCATATAAGCTGACGGGGCGACAAGCGCCCCGTCAGGAAAACGACTGTAATATTTACTTTATCAAAAGTCTCTCAAACCAACACTAATAAAGACTCGAAATTATTCAATTTCTTAGCTTCATTATTATTAGCATATCCATAGACGCGAGGAAGTTGCTTCGTGCTTAAAAGTACTTTTCTGACCTCAGAGTTGGATACATTACTTAGATTCCTGCCAGAAAGAAGGGCAGTAATGGCAGCAATCCCCAATGCCTGACCAACACCAGCATTAAATTCCACAATTCTACCAGCGGAGGAAGCAAACCCTTGAAACCCAGAACCAGGACTGACAACGGCTAAATTAGTAACTGCTTTAATTTGGGGATGCTGGATGCCTATGTTGAAAATTGGCTTACTAAAACTTACACTTTTAAACCCGTTCTCAGAGGCTCTGGTACCAAGACCTTCGATACCCCCGCGCACATCAAAATGATAGCCAAAGTTTCCTAAAGCGCACCAATTGGGTGTGCCACCTAAGAGCATTTGGGATCCATAGAGAGGGTCTACTACACCAGTAATATTGCCTGCATGGAAGATATTATAAAGCTCAGATGCAGGCTTAACGGCTTTCGCTCCGATACCTTTGAGCCAAGTTTCCACGAAATTCATCTCTTCGAGAATCTTAGCAGAGGGTTTAGCACCTCCTTGAGCTAATTCCTCTGCTTCAGTGCCATTGACCTTACAGAGGAGGGCATTCCAGGACAGCCTACCCCCTGGAAGAATTGCCACATTTCCTTTTAATTTTCCAGGTGGGATATTTTCTCCTTAAGCAGACAAACGGTAATCTTAGCCTGATCAGTACTTATTTGCTACAACGAGATAGCTACCATAGATTGACATCAACGGAAAATGCCAACCTAAATACTGGGATACCCTACCTGATCCATATAATTTAACTCCTGAGAATCCATGCATTTGCAATCTCAATCGCAGAACTTCTGGAAAATGCTGAGTTAAATGGCTGACACCGTAAACTGACATTCCAATGATTTTATTTTTTATGTAATTAGGATTGGGAGTGGTAAGCAACAGCCTTCCGCCAATCTTCAACACTCTTTGGAATTCACATAATGTTTTATCTACATCGGCAGGATACAGGTGTTCAAGAAACTCACCAGCAGTAATCACATCAAAAAATCGATCTTCCATAGGTATGTCTGTTGAAAGACCATAGACTTTTTGTGAATAGCACTCAGGCAAAACATCTAATCTTTCTTGTACACAATCAAGACCAAATAATGTCAGGTTCGGGTTCAACTCCTTAAAACGTAATCCACCTCTACCCGTATTGCAACCTACGTCAAGAATCTTTACAGCTCCTTTCTGAAAAAAACTGAAGAACTGTTCGTACCTTTTCAAGGTAAAAGGGTCGTGTTCTGAACGATTTTGTTGAACATTCTGAACTTCGTACTTCTTATGCAGATTGACCATGTTTCCTTCTCCAATTCAACATAGAAATGACTAAACTCCAAAGCGTTACTGAATTACCGGATGAATCAGGGATAGACAGGTATGTGCCTCGGTGGCACCGGCACCTCCCAAAACTTCAGGTAATGCACTAACAGTCCGATCGAATGCTTCAGCATTTCTATTGACTTCGAGTCACACAAAGTCTTGGGATGTAGCCGAGCCAGATAGTGCCTCAATCGAGTGAAATCACCCTAGACTCGGGTCATATACAACGGGTTGACGATATCTGGTCACCATCGATGGATGTAGTTGGGATACACCTTGAAACCATCGGTAACATACAACAAACACTGCCACAAACGCTTCGTACGGCCACACCAGTTCAAAGGTGATTGGACTACGGTCTCCGATTCCCTAAGCTAGAATACCAGTCAATAGTCAGTTTCTCGGGTTTCTTTTTCCCAGGTGGTGTTAAAGCCAGTAGCAGGTCGAGTTGTAGTCTAGTTAAGACCTCCACCGCCGCAGAGTGAGGAGCATTTCGCTGTAGAGCTGACGGCTGACGGCTGACGGCTGAATGCTTACGTTGAAATCCCTGGTAAACGAATTTAATTAAGGTCTCAGGGATAAGTGTACATTGGCTAATTGGGGAAGTAGATTGCATAGTGATACTTATACTAATTGAGGTACACAAGTTTGGGATTTTAGGGAATAGCGATGCATCGCTTTTTCACCATTATTCCAAAATTTGCTCATCAAGTATGATTAACTAAGGTTGAAGTTTTCCCCAAGAAGCATGTAACTATCAACCTAATCTACAAGGGACGCCAAAGGCGAACAACCGTTCAACCTTCAACCTTCAACCTTCAACCTAACAACCTTCAACCTTCAACTTAACAACTTAACAACCTTGGCCAAAAGCCCACGGGTGCGCGTTCAACCCTTGAAATTAGCCCCCAATTCCTAGCCTTCCTGCCAAAGCGGAATTAATGGGAATCAGAGTTGCGACCATTAAAAATAATGCCAATAACCCCCACAATGCTCGAGTATCATCAAGTTCGGTAATTTCATTGAGGCTAGGACGCTCTAAACCCCGCTGCAAGAACAAAATCAAGATTCCCCAGTACAAAATGATGGGATTGGCTGGATTGATTAAGGCCAGAATCCCCAAAATTACTAAGGTGGCAATGGTAGTAAGTCGAGCAGTTTTGCGTCCGTAGATAGCTTGGACAATTCGCCCACCATCTAGTTGTCCTGCTGGCATTAGGTTCAAGGCTGTTATGGTTAAACCTAGCCAACCGACAATGGTCAGAGGGTGAACATCTACTAAAGGCTCTTGGAGAGCACTACCAAGCACTAACTTTGCCAGCCCTCCGACTAAAATGGACGCTTGGAAGAATTCCGCTGGCACCTGAAAAGCACTGCCTTGATGAGAAAGGACTAATCCCGCCATCAGCATCAGTAGAGACACTACACCACCTACGGCTGGTCCGGCTATAGAAATATCAAATAATACTTTTCGATTGGGTAATAATGATTCGAAGCGAACCATAGCACCAAATGAGCCGATTTGCAAGCTGGGAAGGAAAAAGGGTATGCTGAGGCGAACGTCGTGAGCTTTGGCTTGCCACCAGTGACCGAGTTCATGGGTAATCAGAACTATCCAAATTCCGATGGTAATCGGTAAGGCTTCCCGAAACCGTTCTGGTTCACTGAATAAATCAAACTCAAGCAGTAACCCAGATACTTCTAAAGTGGTGAAAAATGTGGCAATTACCAGAACCAGGGCTAATATTTTTTGCGCAACTGTAGTGGTTCGTGGGTCATTGGTACTGGGCAAGACAATGACAACTGGTTTCCCTTCTGGATTATCGACTAAAAATAGCCGATAGCGATCGCTTAATTTTTCCTTTAGATTAGCTGACAAACGAGAATGTACAACTTCTGCATCGTTTCCCCGCAGATTGCCTGTAAAAATTGCCCCTTCCTGATATTTTATAGTTTCCGTCGCAAAGAAGGTATCAATCCCAAAAATCTCTTTAATCAGTTGTAGGTCTTCATCAGGAATTGTAGCTACTCCGATCCTGGTAGTATTCGGACCCTCGGATACGGCAGTTAAATTGTTGTAAGCTGCACTATCTTGCTCCTCAGACTTTTGGGCATCTTTGCTTTGTTGTTGATCCTCGAACAGTTTGGTGGCACGCTCCCGCCAAACCTCATCTTGACCTGCTGCACGTAAGAGCCTGCCCAAGTAGATGTATAGGCCGGTGGAAGCGAGTAGCAGAAATAGGATCCCAACGATATTCAGGTAAATTCCCATGCTGACTAAGCCAAAGAATAATAGCCAGGGCAGTGTCAATACTACTGACTGCAACCAGGCTAAAATTCCCAGCTTGCCGTAAGAACGAGCGCGGTTATAGCCCCAACCTAGAACACCAAGGGCTACAAGTATGATTACCAAAGTGACAGTAGTCTGTGATCCGTTAAACATTATCAATTCAATTTTGATGGAGTACTAGTTTGTTTCCAACTTTGGAGAGCGGCTCTGAGATCACTTTGGTTTTGCTGTAGGAAGCTGGCTCCCTCTACTTGGTCTAATCCTGTCCAGTACATTAGTAGCGCTAGTTTTACCTGGCGTCCACTGCGCTCTAGTAAGTGAGCGCAGTCTTCTCGGCTGAGGTTGGTCAGGTCTTTGAGGATGCGCAGGGCTCGGTCATGAAGTTTCTTGTTGGTCACTGCCACATCTACCATGCGATTGCCGTAGACTTTGCCAAGCTTTACCATGGCTCCAGTGGAAAGGATATTCAAGGCCATTTTAGTGACAGTACCGGCTTTGAGGCGAGTAGAGCCAGCTAGGATTTCCGGACCAACTAGCAGCCGAATATCGATATCAGCATCAATACTGACCTGTTCAGGAGGGACACAAGCGATCGCAATAGTGGTTGCGCCCCGCCGTCGTGCCTCTTGGAGTGCGCCGTGGACAAAGGGTGTGGTACCACCTGCGGTAATGCCTACCACCACATCTAGGTCATGTACCCGGCGATGGGCGATCGCTTTTGCACCATCTTCCCGTCGGTCTTCCAAATCTTCAGAACTCCGCACCAATGCCCCTGCTCCTCCAGCAATGATCCCTTGGACTAGGTCTGGGGGTGTACAAAAGGTGGGGGGACATTCGGCAGCATCGAGGACTCCCAAGCGTCCACTGGTACCAGCCCCCACGTAGAAGAGGCATCCTCCTTGACGCAATGCCTTTGCTGTGCAGTCAATGGCTTGAGCTAGCTGGCTACGAGCTGCTGCGATCGCATCTAGGGTTTTGGTATCTTCTTGATTAAATAGATCGACTAACTCTAGGGATGTCAGCTGGTCAAGGTTCTGACTATTGGGATTAATCTGTTCGGTCAGTAGATGTCCCCGTTGTTCTAAATTTTGCATTATTTATTTAGTCATTAGTTGAAGGTTGAAGGTTATTTGGTTGAAGCTTGAACCGTTGACGGTTGTTCGCCTTTGCCGATTCGGTGTCTGGTAGGTTGTTTGGTTGTTTGGTTTACCGGTCAAGGGGGACAGTTAAAAAGTATTCCTCAAATTTTTATCAGTTTACAATAAATTTTCCAACTGACGGCGAATGCGGTCTAGCTCTGATATTTCTGGTTCTTCGGTTTTCTTGACGTCAGGTTGCCAATCAGTCTTTTCTAGATTTGTTTCCGGTGGCATGGCCAACATTCCTTCAGTAACCAACTCCGAGTCATAACCAGCCGATTGGCAAAACTCTTCAATCTCTTCTAGATCGATAGCTTCCACGGTTGCTGTTGGGAAATCCTGGGCTTCGAGCAATAAAGCAAAGCGGGTAGCATCGTCTTCCTCTTCAAACATCAATACCGTTTGCTTATCGCCAATTTGGATGGTGTGAATTCCCTCGTTTTCTGTCCGGGCATTAAATAAAAGGACGTATACTTGCTTAGGTGCCATCATAAATCTTATATAACCTTAAGTAATCGTTATGTTTTAATTGTTTTTATAGGATATCTGATACCATTTTGCTTTAATGCCAGGGAGAGATAGCAGGAGGGCCAAGAGAGGCAAGAGGGGCAATAAAAAATGGTCTATTTGTAGCATTCTTTGAGCTACTTGATTAACAATTCCACTACAATGCCACTGCTAAACCATCTTAGCAGCAACTGAGCTATCACCACGCTCCCCACTTAGCACGCTCCCCACTTAGGACTGACCGACTCTCCGACTCAGTACTCAGGACTCAACATGCTCCGCAGTCAACACCACCATATCGTGCGATCAAGGTATTGGTTGAATCTTCTTGATTGCGCAGCCAAGCCCACATTTGGTCTCCGAGGCAAAAATGCCACCACTCTCTAGGATGACACCGGAACCCAGCCGAGTACATTAAATTTTTTAACAGCTGTCGATTGTGATGATAAGGCAAGTCTTGCTGATTGGCGTAATAATCGGGATGGGAGCGTGGTGAGACTTCATCAATCTCAGAGCCCATATCAATGGTTTCACCAGTAGCATCCACCAGGGTAATATCTAACGCACCACCTGTACTGTGAGGGGGTGGAGTCATAGGGTTAGAGCTGGGTACTGCCCAAAATTGATAGACTTGTTCCCAAATGGCTTGCTGTTGTTTTTCCGATAGGGTGGTTGGGTTGAGTTGTTGGGCCTGAGCTACTTCAGCAAAGGTATGGTCAACCATGAATTGTTGGACTTCTACCGGTCGATAGCCATCAAAAATCTGGATGCGCCAACCTGGATGCTGCTGTTGGAGTTGGCTTTGAGCCACAAAGAGTGCTTCTATCACACTCTGGCGCAGATAATAAGGGGAAGCTTTACCATAAGGTGCCCCCAGTTTTTGGTAGGGATGAGGGGTACGAGCGGCAAATTGTTCTAAGGGAATGGGGATGAGGGGTTCTCCACACTCTACAATTGGGATTTGCTGATAAGGTTTCATAAGTTATAGCAGTTATCAGTTTTTTCAGCATACTCAAACCACAAGAGTCACTACTTCTTCTCTGTTCCCTGTTCCCTGTTCCCTGTTTCCTGTTCCCTGTTCCCTGTTCCCTGTTCAACACTTCTAGATTTATCGCTATTACCATTAGGATAAACGTCAGGCACGGGATCATAACCTCCTGGATAGAGAGGATGACACCGTAGAATACGCCGAATGCCTAGCAAACCGCCCCGAAAGACACCAAACCGCTCAATGGCTTGGATAGCATACTGGGAACAGGTTGGTTGAAAGCGACAGACTGGGGGAAATAGGGGGGAAATAAACGCTCGATAGCCTCGAATTAGCCAAATAAGTAAAAATTTCATGTAATGGTCACCCCATCTAATACAGTAATAAATAAGTTTTACAGTATGCTGCCATCAGATCCTTGTTTAATTCTGTACCCTCGATAGAATCAATACCAACCCTATGGCTGCAAATTGCACTGATTGCTGTCGGTCTCGGTGCGATTGTGCTGCTGGCGGAAACACTACATCAGCGCACCGCCCGGGATTCAGAAATTACCCGTAAAATTGTTCACATTGGCACGGGTAACGTTATTTTAGTGGCTTGGTGGCTACAAATACCTGCCTGGGTAGGTATTTTGGCCTCAGTTATCGCTGGTGCGATCGCTCTTTTGTCCTATTACATTCCTATTTTGCCTGGTATTAACAGCGTTGGGCGCAAAAGCCTAGGCACTTTCTTCTATGCTGTCAGTATTGGTGTCGTGATTGCCTGGTTTTGGCCATTACAACAATTCCAGTATGCCGCTATTGGTATTTTAGTGATGGCATGGGGAGATGGACTGGCAGGACTGATTGGTCAGAAATTTGGTCAACATCCCTATCAGGCTTGGGGGATGCAAAAAAGCTGGGAAGGGTCTGGAACCATGGCGGTAACTAGCTATGTAGTCAGTAGCCTGATCCTTTTCGCTGTTCAAGGTAATGTCTGGCAAACCTGGTTGATGTCAATTGCGATCGCATTCTTTGCCACAGTCTTAGAAGCCTTCTCCAAGTTCGGTATTGATAATCTCACAGTTCCTATCGGTAGTGCAGCAGTAGGGTTCTTTTTAAGTCAAATCCTCACCTTGGGTTAAAGGGTTCTTGAAATAGATCAGTTTATGAGCTTGTGCTTGAAAGTAGATATTAAACTAAGAATAAATCAAACGTTGATAGGAATGGAGAGTTGATTCAATGTTAAAGTTTTACAATAATCCCATGTCCAACAATGCCCGACGGGTATGGATTGCTTTATTAGAAAAACAGATTGAGTTTGAGCCTGTTGAAATAAAATTAGATGGTGATCAATTTACGCCAGAATTTATTGAAATCAATCCTTTTCATCACGTTCCAGTCCTAATCGATGATGGATTTAAAGTGATAGAATCCTTAGCCATCTTAGATTATTTAGAAGCTAAATATCCAACTCCTGCTCTGATGCCCACTGATCCTCAAGCTATTGCTACAGTGAGGATGATAGAACTGGTCAATGTCAATGAGCTTGCTCCTGCTATCGTAACATTTATGCGCCATAACTTGGAGATTGAAGTAGAAGCAAAAAAATTAGAACAAGCTCAAAAACAAGTTGCCACAGTGATGAAATTTTATAGCGAAAAATTGGGCGATAAAAACTATTTTGTAGAAGGGCAATTTACGGTAGCCGATATTGTCGCCGGTTTGTCGGTATATTTTCTCAGCAAGATCGGCGTTTCTTTAGCTGACTATCCCTCAGTCCAAAATTGGCAAACAGCTTTACAGCAACGGGAAAGTTGGCAGCAAGTTCAACCAACACCAGAGCAGTTTGAACAGAACGTGAGACGCATTCGCCCACCTGGCCGTAGGCCACGCTACGCGAACGTTCAGGTTTTAAAGTTACCGTAAGAAGAGTAGAGCCTTTATGGTTGGTCGGCTATGTATAAAAGGTTGAAACTTTTGTAGTAAGGCTCTACTCTTCTAAGGTTTCGTCTCCAGGGTTAGTCCACGCTAATAACAATAGCCAAAAACCTGGAACATCAATCAATCTATTGTCGTCTCCATTTTTGGATGCTAAAATGTTAAATATCAATCTTATTATAGACCATTGAAAACGCCGACCAAAGTCATCAGAACTGACAAATGGAAACTTAATCCGTCTTCCGAACAAAAAGCCTTGTTTGCGGAGACGGTCAAAGTTTATCGTCAGGCTTGTAGGTACTTGGTTGGCATTATTTATACTGATTGGTCTGAGCTTGGTGGATTGACAGCAGATCAGTTAACTCCTGCTGTCGAAAAGTTAATGCATGAAACAGCCAAGCGTCCAAATATCAAATATCCACAATTCAATAAAGCTTTTTACAAATTTCCTAGCTATTACCGTCGAGCTGCAATTGCATTTGCGGCTGGACAGGTTAGTAGCTTTGTTACTCGATATCGGGAATGGCAATCTGGTAACAGAAAAAAGAGAGATAGTAAGCCGCCAAGACTAAATGGTGATGCTGGCTGCTATCCTGCTTTGTACAAAGGACAGTGTTACAAGCTGCATGGTTTCGACCAAGTAGAAATCAAAGTTTTTGATGGCAAAAACTGGGTCTGGACTATGGTTCAAATCACCGTTTTAAGAGAGCGCCACCAGGTGACTACAAACAAAATGATGTCTCCGTCGTTGATTTTCAATGATAGGTGCTGCCATCTGTCTGTTCCATTCACTTGTAAGCCAGAAAAACGCAAACCAGAGGCTAATGTTACTGCGGTAGATTTAGGTATAAACACTACGGCTACCGTAGCAGTCGTAACCCATGACGGCACTGTAATCCATCGTGATTTTATTCACCTTGGAAGAGACATAGACCGCAGGGATAAACGACTAAAATCCGTATCTGTACGAGCATCTAAAACTATGGGTAAAGGCGGCAAACTTCACAAGGGTTTCTGCTCTAAAACCTATAAAAAATGCCAAAGAATCAACAACCAAATCAGCCACATAGTTTCTAAGCGAATTGTTGAGATGGCTGAGAAATTTAACTCTGAAGCGATCGTATTTGAGAATCTTAAAGGATGGAAGCCGAAGGGTGGACGAAAGCGGTCTAATCTAAGGCAAAGATTCCACGGTTGGCTTAAAGCAAAGATTCGTGATTTTACGGAAATGAAATGGGCTGAATTAGGTGGCAGAGTAATAGAGGTTGTTGCTGCCTATACTTCAAAGTTGGCTTTTGATGGCTCTGGTACGGTCAAACGAAATTCCCAAAAATACTCCTTGGCAACCTTCCCTTCAGGTAAGCGGTTTAATGCAGATTTAAACGGTGCTTACAACATCGGTGCCAGAGGCGTGTTTAAACTCACTCGCAGAAATGGCGAGGAGGGTCGTTCCAGCAAAAGATCTCGACGACCGCCTAGAAGCTGGGCTTGTCTATGTGACCTGTGGACGCTTCGTAGTTCCAGGTTAGCATAGGACACCACCACCTCGTTCAGATGGTGGAAGCTTCATATGTTTAAAGCAAAGGTGAAAGCAATTTTGTCACGGTAAACCACTAGAAAATTGGCAACCCCTGAGTTAACGGGAGTAGGGAGTAGGGAGTAGGGAGTAGGGAGTTATGAGAACCGCTAAATTACCACATGACCTACATCACAGTGTTCGCTCCCAGCTTAAATCATCCCACCAATAGGCAACCCCACATTAGCTTTAGGGGCGCACGCTGTGCGCCCCTAAGGGTGTTGTGTATTCCAGCAAGAACCACTATAACTAGCGTTCAAATTCTAGCTAAAATCGAAGAATTTACCGAAGAATTTACCAAGATGCCTCTTTCTGCTCAAAGGGGTCACCGCTAAAGGGTTGAACACCAATAGCAGGATAAATGTCATCATTAGGACCAAAAATCCTAGCTACTGCTTCAGAAAGATATTGAATACTGCTTTCCAATAGTTTGTAAAAACCCATAAAATTGCTCTCCTGAATTAGTTGAGTTAGAGTTGAAAACAGCAGTGGCTATAATTACCGCGAACCTTTAGCTTTTATGGTGGTTCACGATTACTGCCATGCTGTCCTCAAATTGCTGTTCTCAAATTATTGAGTCTTAACTGTGAGTACAGACTGAAAAAGATTTCTGTCTGGTGTACTTTATCTTATCGAGGATTATCGATTCAGTGCCAGGGTTAGTAATATTTGTTTGGTAATATTTGCAATACTTTTCTCAAGCTTGACTAATCACTAAGATTTGTTTGGTAATTTTGAGATGCTTGTTAACAAATCTGTACCTATTTAAAGTTACTTTACCTTATGTTAAACATTACTACTTAAACACTACTACCATGAATGATAAACACCAGGAATTAATACCTACACCTGAGGACTATAGCTTATTAACTGACCTGTATCAGCTGACCATGACAGCCTGTTATAGTGGTGAAGGCTTAGCCCAAAAACCAGCTTCCTTTGAACTATTTGCGCGACGTTTACCTAATGGCTTTGGTTACTTGATTGCTATGGGACTCGCCCAGGTACTCGACTACCTGGAACAGTTTCGCTTTAGTCCCCAGGCACTAGAAGCATTACAACAGACAGAAATTTTTCAGGGAGCACCGGAACAGTTTTGGTCACTCTTAGCAGAAGGAAGCTTCACCGGTGATGTCTGGGCAGTGCCTGAGGGAACCGCAATGTTTGCTAATGAACCGTTGTTGCGGGTGGATGCTCCTCTGTGGCAAGCACAGATAGTAGAAACTTACCTACTCAATACAATTAACTATCAGACCTTGATAGCCACTAAGGCAGCACGGCTAAGAGATGTGGCGGGAACCGAGGCTACCTTACTAGAGTTTGGCACACGACGGGCTTTTAGTCCTCAGGCATCCCTGTGGGCAGCACGAGCAGCTATAGCAGCTGGGTTGGATGGCACATCTAATGTATTAGCAGCCCTTAAATTAGGATGTCAGCCTAAAGGAACCATGGCTCATGCTTTGGTCATGGCGATCACAGCAGTATCTGGCAGTGAGCAGGATGCCTTTACAGCCTTTTATCGCTATTTTCCCAATGCTCCCTTATTAATAGATACCTATGATACTGTAGCAGCCGCTAAAAGTCTGGCTCAACGAATCGCAGCTGGGGAAATCCAAGTGACTGGAGTACGTTTGGATTCTGGGGATTTAGTCACCTTGTCCCAAAAGGTGCGATCGCATTTACCCAATGTCTCAATTTTTGCCAGTGGGGATTTAGACGAGTATGAAATAGCCAGACTCAAACAGGCTGGTGCTTGTATCGACGGTTATGGACTCGGAACTCGCCTAGTCACTGGAAGCCCAGTCAATGGAGTCTACAAATTAGTAGAAATTGATGGCATTCCCACCATGAAACAGTCCAGTAGCAAAATCACCTATCCAGGACGCAAGCAAATCTATCGCCAATTTCACCAAGATACAGTTATCAAAGACCGGCTAGGATTAATGGCTGAATCCTGCCAAGATCATGAACAACCTCTGCTCGAACAAGTCATCAAACAAGGTCAACGACTCAAGCTGCCAGAATCCTTATACACCATACAAAAACGCACAGCTGCCTCTGTTGCTAGTCTTGCCACGTCAACCCGACAACTTCATCAGCCAAGCCCACTACCTGTAGAAATTTCTGATGCCCTACAACAGCTCACCATAGCTACCTCCAAAAGGTAACCTGTCACATTAATCAATAACTTAGATTGAATGCCAACTGCTCTATTCCCTATTCCCTGTTCCCCGTTCCCTGTTCCCTAAAACCCAGAACTATGTACTTAATAAAGTCGCAAACCGCTATAACAAATAACTACAAATACCGCCAGCACAGAAGAGAGGTGTAAACTACCAAAATCACTGGAAACGCCACTCTTCCAAACTCCATTAATTTGCTAATCTTGATTTTACCAGACTGAAACCCCTCACTATTCCCAATCACCACCATCAACAACTGTAAGCCATTGAGTATGTAAACGATATAAAAGGCATAGTCGAGAGCCACTACATAGCCAACCCCCTCCGGTAGTCCTTCTATCAAGCTTAGATGGTAAAATACAATCGCTAGTAGCAAGCCACTTACTGCTTCTACGGACATGTGATCGAAGGGGAGAAACATAAACAGGTATCCCACCACCACAAAAAATAGTAGAGGCAAAAGATTCTTGATACTAAAACTGACTAAATCCCGCTTGATTTTAATAACCACATTGAATCGAGAATATTCGATATCCGAATCTGTGTCTATAAATCGTCGATTGCCCAACGTGGAATTGTTAATCACCGTATCCTGGAAAAAGGCAGCACTCTCAACACTCCAATCGGTAATCTGATCAAACACTTTAGCTGTCTTCCAATTTTTGAGAACTTCTTCTGTAGTGGTATCTCTCATTCCCACGAAGTCCACTACATAAATTAGCTTGTCCCGAGTTAGGTTGAGATGTCGAAATCTCGCTGATAGGGTCTGAAGGTCAAACGGGTAATCGTGAAAATCAAACTTTTCATGAAAATCGGCTTTAACCCGGTATACTTTATATTTTATATCATTGTTTAAATCTGTATCTATCGGTTCTTTTAAGGTCAATTTTTCTCCTGAATCTAGCCGCTCAATGCCATAATTTGTGAACTCGATTTGGTCGGCTGTAATATCCCCTTGGTACCTAAACCAAATGAAAAAATCAACCAAATATGAGGAGGTTTTTTCATCTATGTGACTAATCTCATTGATATCCATCCCGGTGTAAACGATATGGGTTTTTACCATATAGTTATTACCAACCTTTACAATTTCACCACTGTCGAGCTGTTCCTCCAGATTAGCAACAGCCCGTAAGTCCGGGATTATTTGCAGCTGGCTAAATGCTGAAATAAAATTTCTTCTATCAAAAATACCCACAAAAACGGGTGCTACTGCATTACCATAATAGTCAAAATAAATATTTCTGGTTGCCCCCTTGAACGCCGTTTCCTGGCTATTAATAGTTGCTAAGCTTTCTTTAAGCATCAAACGGTCTTTCGGTAAATCGTCCCAGGTAATATCAGAGCGTTTAATTGCCTCAACAATGGCTTTTGCCGCATCATAATAGCAAGTCGCCACCCATCCCGGCGCTTGTTTGTACTGCTTTTCAAATTCGTTTCTGAACTGTTGACCCCCATCATCAGAAATGTCAAAAATAATCGGAGCAATGGCATAAATTCCATTGGTAAAGAAGCCTGGTTCATCCTTCTCCTCTGGGGAGTATTCAAACCGTTGCGCCAGGGATATTTCTGCTAAAGAGTCACCGCCAAAAATGGGGAAATCCATCCCAGAACTCTTCATTTTGGCAATTAATCCAGCCACTTGATTGCGATTCGCTGTCATCACAATCACTCCTGGGTCTTTCCCACTATTTTTTAAAGCCAATAAATCTTGATAAATCGTTTCTATGCCTTGGTCTATATCATCCCCTAATACCCACTTACTGACTACTTCTCCCCCTAACTCCTGAAACGTCTCTTCAACAGTCTTCCCTAAGGTCAAGCCATAGCTGCTGCTGCTGCTGGAAACTAGGCTAATCTTTGAAGATCCCAGAATCTTTTTGATGTAATTGGCAATAAAAGTACCCTGAGCACTGTTAGAAAAAATGGTGCGAAAATACCAACTGTTCGATTGGGTGACCCCATCAGCAGTAGCTGAGCCGGTCACCGCAGGAATCTTATAGTCTTGATAAACTTTGCCAGCAGCCGTAGATACCCCACTACTGTAATGACCAATCACTGCGATCGCATTTGATTGAGCAATCTTCTTCGCAACCTGCTGTGCCACATCCGGATTGCCTTGGTCATCATAAACTTCAAGCTTAAATTTTTTCCCCTTAACACCGCCAGCCTTGTTAACTTGCTTAATGTAAAGTTGAGCACCGTCTACCATTGCTCTGCCTGAGCGTTGGGCTGATTCACTAGCATTGCTTAACGGAGCTGCGATCGCAATGGTTATCCTCTCTTGATATCCCTCGAAGGTATCAATTGCTACAACTGTAGCCCAGGCAAGCAGTACTATAGATACTAATACGATGGCTTTTTTTAGCATATATCACCTGATCAGTTGAATGGTCACAGATTACAGGTTACAGGTTTAACGTTACAGGTTTAACGTTACAGGTTACAGGTTGTTCGCGTAGCGTGGCCTTTTGGCCAAGGTTACAGGTTGAAAGTTACAGGTTGAAAGTTACAGGTTGAAGGTTGTTCGCGTAGCGTGGCCTTTTGGCCAAGGTTACAGGTTGTTCGCGTAGCGTGGCCTTTTGGCCAAGGTTACAGGTTACAGGTTTAACGTTATAAAGTTTATATTTTACGTTACAGGTTACATGTTACATGTTTAACGTTACAGGTTGCCAGTTATACATCCGGCTTTCAGTTCTTAAGCCTCTAATCTTCAACCATCAACCATCAAACCTTCAAACCATCAACCATCAAACCTTCAAACCATCAACCATCAAACCTTCTATCTTAAACCATCAACCATCAAACCTTCAAACCATCAACCATCAAACCTTCAACCTTCAACCTTCAACCTTCAACCTTCAACCTTCAACCTTCAACCTTCAAACCATCAACCATCAAACCTTGGCCAAAAGGCCACGCGCTTCGCAGCAAAGCGGGACTTCGTCCATCGCGTTCAACCTTACCTGGCTTCGTGAGTGGGCAATCACGCCCTTGCTGCAATGGCGGCGATTAAACCTTTCTAAAAACCACGAATTAGAACTGTCAATAAAATTATTTAAAACAGGATAAAGGCTTGTGAAAAATGATCAATGATCAATGATTAATAGACTGAATTATAGCCAAGTCAACCTTTTTACAATCAACCTTGTCTAAAAAAAACATCCCTTAGGACTTTTAGAATAAACTAGGTGGCAATTTAATCAATATTTTTTTAATTTTATTCTCTCTATTGACTTTATTATATCTATTACTTATTTTTAATATAGCGGTTATGATATTAATGAGGTAGACATAATTTTTTCCCTATTCCCTATTCCCTATTCCCTATTCCCTATTCCCTATTCCCTATTTTCTGTAATAGAGCCATAGCAATTGCTTTAGCTAAGATCCTCAGGGATATCACCGGCACTTCCGTGCTATAAATTCGATAAACTAATAGGTGGTAACTATTCATCTATCAGCTCCTCAGCCGTCAGCTTTGGAAGGGTTAACTTCTGTTGCTCTCATCTGAATGTTCGCTTTTCCAGGTTTAGATACTTGTTTAATTCTTTAATTAAATAAAACAATACACCATTAAACCTTTTAAGCAAAGCTTATGAAGCATAAGTAACAACAGGGATTAATTATGAAATAAATGTGAAATAAATGTGAAATAATGTGAAATTAAGCTCAACTGATGATCTGAGCTCAAGTTGTGATCAAATGGCGCAGATCGACCTAGAGGTCTCCTGTCCATGGAACACTGTCAAGAAAAACCTTTTGAAACCTTCATGAACTTCTGGCTATGAGGCGGTGGATGAACCTTCCTGTAGTGGTATCAATTTAATTGTAGTTAAGAATATAATTTATATTTAATAAGTAAAGTATTGTATTCTACTGAAAGGTTGAGCTAATTTGTTAAGTGAACAACATAATTATTATCTTGGCTGAAGTCAGCCTGGTCATCGTAGTTTTCTGTCTAGTCAACTGGCTGGTGGGTATACTATTCAAGCAACTGATCAGAGTTGCTTGGTTCCAAAAGGTGAACAGCAATGCTAGAAACCTCCGCCAGAACCTCCAGGCGCTGATCGTTATCTGTTGTATAGCGCTATGCCTTCTAATTGTTGGTGGCAACGGTTGGCTGATCTATCGCGGGAAAGACCTCAAGGAATACACACTTGGGTTAGTGAGCAATATTCCCAAAGGATTCTGGATAACCCTTGGCACTGGGTTAGGCAAATGCATCTGCCTTCTGATGCTAGTTGCGTTCGCCATGAAACCCTTGCAGCGTTTGCTCAACTATGGCTGCGTTCGGGCAAAGAAACTAGAACAAATCACTGCTAGTGATGAAAGCATTGAGGATTTGTTCAGTTACTTAACCAAAATCCTTACCAGTGGACTCTGGCTGCTTTCCCTAATCTGGTGTACCCAGTTTCTGAAAGTGCCAGAATCCACAACTAAGTATCTGTACGTTCTTCTTAACATCTATCTGATTATTGGAATCGGGTTGCTCATTCTGAGATCCATCGTGGTCATTATCGATAGCATAGACAACCTGACTGTTCAATACTCTAGCCCTGATAATATCCTGCGATTCTATAGCAATCTCAGGCATCGGATTCCTTTCTTTAAGGGGTGCCTAGAATATATAATCTATGTTACCATGGCCACCCTGGTGGTTGAGCAAGTAGAGATAATTGCTAACTTAGCCACCTATGGATCGAAAGCTGTCAAAATTATCGGTATCATCTTCCTGAGTCGTGGCTTGATCGTGATCGCCAATTTGTTCCTCGAAGAAGCACTGCTTAGGTCCCCGAAGCTGACTGATGTGCAGCGAAAGAAGCGGTTAACGATTATTCCCATACTAGAGAGTTTACTGAAGTACTTGATTTACTTCGGTTCGGGTATATTGATCCTCGATACCATAGAAATTGACGCCACCCCAATCCTAGCGGGTGCTGGCATTGTGGGGCTAGCGGTCGGTCTTGGGGCGCAGAATCTCATTAACGATATGGTTAGTGGATTCTTTATTCTCTTTGAAAACTACTACCTGGTAGGTGACTATATCCAAACAGGGGAAGCCGAGGGGATTGTGGAGGCGATTGAACTGAGAACTACCCGTATTCGACACTTCAATGGTCAAATGCATATTATTCGGAACGGGGATATTGGCTCAATTACCAATTACTCCAAGGACTATATCTATGCTGTAGTGGAAGTTGGCATAGAATATGATGCTGACCTGGATCATGTGTACAGGGTGATCGAAAAGGTGGGACACCAGTTAAAAGAGAAGTATTCCGAGGTAATTGAACCGACCAAGGTGGATGGAATCGAGGACTTTGGGGATTTTGATCTGTCCATAAGAACCGTTACCAAAGTTAAACCTGGAAAGCACCGCCTGATTAAGCTAGTGCTTCGTAAAATGATCAAGGATTTCTTTGACCAGGAGGGCATTGAATTAAACTTTCAGGATCCGGTGTTTATTTTGAAACAATAGGGCCTAGGCAATGGAGGTGAGATCGCAGCAGTTGATTGGCCTTGGCCTTGGCCTATTGGCCACGCGGGGCGCGTTTGGGCCACGCGGGGCGCGTTTGGCCACGCTAAGCGAACGGGCGGTTGAAACTCCCACAGTTTGAGGGCTGTTGCACTTTTAGAGAGATGATTGGTGGTGGGATGGAACAGATGGAACAGCGGTAAGAGGGTTAAGTCAGCTTTAAGGCATCTATATCAGGCAGATATCGGTAGCCTCTACATCTAATTGATTTATAAATTGAATCTCTAAGGGGAGAGGATTGTAGAGTTTTTCCCGCTTATTCAAAAATAGACAAGTTAAATAGGCGACAGCTTAGTAGGGTGAGTTATCAACTCACCTTACTCAAGGGAGTTACTAGGTAAGTCCTGATCAGTTGGAGTTCTGGGTAAATCCTATTTGAGTTGCCCCATTTCTCAGGTTCTGTCCATTGTACCTACTGTCATGCCCCCTAGTTGATTGACAAAAGTCTTTCAACTAGGGGGCTATCACCATTTGTATCAGGACTTAAGCAAATAAGCTATATATAGCTTGTAGCAGTTCAAGCGTTCGCTGAAAGCGGGACGAAGTCCATCGCATTCTGTTTCCTTTGAGTGTACCCTAATCCGTGGCGCGTTTAAATTTTATAATTCTGAAGCTAAAACCCAACGCTAGGCTTAGATCACTTTTCACGCACTAGATGCTGAAGAGCAAACCTAATCTCAAACCCCTTTGAGCTTTTAACTAACTTTTAACTAACTATGGTCAATATTGCCCTGTTTGGTACCAGTGCAGATCCCCCAACTTGTGCTCATCAAGCCATTCTCCAGTGGCTATCCCATCACTATGACCAAGTGGTGGTTTGGGCCTCAGATAATCCATTCAAGTCTCATCAGACCACCCTAGAACAACGTTCCCAAATGCTCACGTTACTGATTGAGGAGATTGACCCGTATCAAAATCCGATCCGTGTCAGCCCCGACTTGAGTAGCCCGAGAACCTTGGAAACCATAGCACTAGTTAAACAGCGCTGGGGATTACAGGCAAACTTGACTCTGGTGATTGGTACTGATTTAGTCCGTCAGATGCCCCGTTGGTATCAAATTGAACAATTGTTAAAACAAGTACAGTTGCTGGTGATACCTCGTTCAGGATATGGAGTAGATCAGGCTAGTTTAGAAAAGTTGAAGCATCTAGGAGCACAATTAGCGATCGCTAATATTACGGTACCATCAGTTTCCTCTACAGCGTATCGTGAGAATGGTGATACAACAGCACTGACTCCTCTGGTTAAGGACTATATCCATCAAGAGCAGTTGTACCAATGACCCAAAGCAGCAATATAAAGGTCAAACTACCAGCTCTAGCCAACCTCCAGGTCAGGGCCCGTCATGTGATTTTTTCCGTCAATACCCAACAAAGCCGCCTTTTGGTACTCCAAGAGGAAGCCTTCCTCGGTAAATCGAGTTTACCAGGAACCTTGGTGTGGGACGGAGAATCATTAGACCATGCTGCCGATTGGCCTTGGCCTTTGGGCCACGCGGGGCGCGTTTGGCCACGCTACGCGAACGGATTTGGGCAGAGAAAATTCGAGTTAACAACGTGAACCTAGAGCAACTGTACACTTTCGGAGAACTAGGTCGTTATCAACCAAAATTGGTTAGAGTCGAGGTTACCTATAACCACCACTACGCCATGGGTTACCTATCCGTCAGTTACTTTGCCCTAGAGCGACTAGAAGAAGCTAAATTCAACACAGATGATGTCAGTGGTATTGCCTGGTATTCCATCGAGCATGTGCCGCAGCTCGCCTTTGACCATAATCAAATTTTGGACTATGGTTATCGGCATTTGCGCAACAAATTGGCAGACAATTCTGTCGCCTTTGACCTGTTCCGAGATGTATTTACCCTCAAAAATATCTATACTATTTATCGACTGTACACCACATTTTTTTTTGAAAACGTCTCTGATTATTACAATTTTAGCCCTCGTCTTTTAAAGCTATGCTTCCTGGCTGATACTAGTTGAAAAGTGTCTCAGGGAGCAGGTCATCCATGAAGTTTGTACCGCTTTGATGCGGAGGCATATGCTCGTTTAAAGGATAAACCGTTGGTATTTATTTAGCAATGAAAAAACATCTGTAATTGTGGTTCATAAAATCCTATTCATTGAGGATGACGATTTTAATCGAGAAGTTATCACTGAATACCTTCAGTTGCAAGGGTATGACGTTTGCGCTTTACCCCATGGGTTAACCATTAAACGAGACCTCGCCGACTTTCAACCTGACTTGATTCTGCTGGATCTCAAATTACCAGAAGTTGATGGCTTTACCTTGATCGAAAAACTCAAGAAATCCCAATGGGCAACAATCCCTATAGTTATCCTTTCTGCCTACTCCTTCCCAGCAGACAAAAAGCGAGCTCTCAGACTAGGAGCTCGTCGTTATCTAGTCAAACCAGCGCTTCTCAGAGAAATAGAACAAGCCATAGAGGAAGAAATAACCAATTGATATCCAGTCCGCTTTTTTTGTCATTTGTCTTGAGAGCCACAAAGTTGAGCCCCCTGCCAAACACTCTTGTGGTATACAATACCGATGGTACCGGAGATGATATGAGTTTGAAGTCTTAGGCAGGACTTACGCAAAACTAGGCCAGAAGTTCCCTTAAGTAGTAAGTAGGGTTGGTTAATAACGCACCCTACAGATAAGGTTGTTGCGTAAGTCCTGTTAAGGAAATCATTGACATTGATTGTCTCATCAGTCATGGAATTAGTTTTTTTGATTCTGCTGTAGGAGAAATTCCTGAAGGATTTCGCTCAGGTTCTCTATAGACCGTCCCATTTTAGCAATTTTTGCTTCTGTCTGAGACAGTCCGAGAACTGCATTTTGAAGTTGGTTTGCTAGACTTTGAATCTCTTCTCGATAACGGTTTTCTAGTTCTTCTACGTTCATGATTTATTTTTGATTACTTAATCTACACTATCAAGTATTAGGTTTGCGTTAGGGTTTACGTTCGAGTTTACGTTTATGTTTAATTTCGTTAAAATTCTAGGATTTTTTTTGAATTTAATATCAATAAATATAACGATTAAATTTTAAGAAATGAGATGCCTATATAATTACAGGGATTAGGAATTGTTAAAATTTATGTTTGTCCATAAATTGTTCAAAGATATCAGCAGCAAGCTTTGGAGTTTATTTTCCAAGGTAATCAAAGAATAAAACCAGCCAAGCAATTTCCAATAAAAATGCTAATCATGAGCCAGTTACTTTTTATATAAAAAATTTTTTTATATACGATATAAACTGTATATTTTCGCCTTTAATTACTAACCAAACCCAGATTACTAAAGATTGTGTGAAGTAGATGGCCTAAACTATAAAAAACAAGCAAAAATGATGAAGATTGCGATCGCTCAACTCAACCCCACCATTGGTGATATTACAGGCAACGCTCAACAGATTCTTGAAGTAGCCAAGACTGCTGCGAGTCAGGATGTGCGTCTGTTGCTGACACCAGAATTATCCTTGTGTGGCTATCCACCACGAGATTTGCTGCTCAATCCCAAGTTTCGAGAGTCGATGACTACACAAGTGCAACAACTAGCTCAGCAGCTACCAATGTCTCTAGCGGTTTTGGTGGGGACAGTAACACCGAATACCAAAGCAGAGCTTGCTGGTGGCAAACCTTTATATAACAGCATTGCTCTACTAGAGGGGGGAAAAGTACGGCAGATTTTTCACAAGCGACTCTTGCCCACCTATGATGTTTTCGATGAAAACCGCTACTTTGAACCAGGACGGGAGAGTAATTCCTTCACCATTGATCACCAACCATCACGAATCACAACTGAGAATGCCCACTCCCCAATTAAAATCGGTGTTACCATTTGCGAAGACTTGTGGAACGATGAAGAGTTTTGGGGCAAACGCAGCTATCAAGTCAATCCCATCACAGACTTAGTTCAACAGGGTGTAGACCTAGTGGTAAACCTGTCCGCCTCACCCTATAGCGCGGGTAAACAGAAAACTCGGGAAGCAATGTTGCGCCATAGCGCTAGCCGTTACCATACACCTATCCTCTACGCCAATCAGCTAGGAGGCAATGATGACCTGATATTTGATGGGTGTAGTGTAGCATTTAATCAGGCTGGTGAGATGGTATGTCGCGCCCGTGCCTTTGAAACAGACTTAGTCATTTTGGAATATGACCGAGAAACACAGGATCTGGTCACCCCACCAGAAACAACTATACAGTCTCCACCATCGGCAGCCATAGCACCAGCCCCAGCCAGCCTAGACGAAGAAATTTGGTCAGCCTTAGTCCTAGGAGTCCGGGATTACACCCGTAAGTGTGGTTTTAAAAAAGTCGTAATTGGTTTGAGTGGTGGGATTGATTCTGCTCTTGTAGCTGCTATTGCCACCGCCGCCTTAGGAGCAGACAATGTCTTGGGGATTCTCATGCCTTCTCCGTACAGTTCTGACCACTCCGTCAAAGATGCTCTCTCATTAGCACAAAACCTAGGTATTAAGACTCACACCCTAGCTATTGGTTCCTTGATGCAGGGGTTTGACCAAACCTTAGCCTCCCTATTTGCCGGGACAGAGTTTGGTGTGGCTGAAGAGAATATTCAATCCCGAATTCGGGGCAGCTTACTGATGGCGATCGCTAATAAATTTGGCTATCTCCTGCTCTCTACTGGCAACAAGTCAGAGATGGCAGTGGGTTACTGTACCCTCTATGGTGATATGAATGGTGGATTAGCTGTAATTGCCGATGTTCCCAAAACCCGGGTCTACTCCCTATGTCGGTGGCTAAATTCTAAGGCAGAGGAGTCCCAGGTTAATCAGGATTTGCAGGTTAGTAGGGTCAAGGTTGAACCTTCAGACTCCTCTTCTAACCTTCAACCTGATCAGCCTCAACCGGCTAACCTAACTGACTCGAACGCCAAAGGCGAACAACCTTTAAGCCAAACAGAAATTATTCCTTCTAACATTATAATTAAGCCCCCTAGCGCTGAATTAAAACCTGGTCAAGTAGACCAAGATTCCTTGCCATCCTACGATATCCTAGATGATATTCTGGAGCGACTGATCCACCAGCACCAAGCCCCGGAGCAAATTATTGATGCAGGTCATCAGCCCGAAGTGGTTAACAAAATCATCCGACTAGTCGCTCGTGTTGAATTTAAGCGCCGACAAGCCCCGCCAGGCTTAAAGGTTACTGACCGCGCCTTTGGTACTGGCTGGCGGATGCCAATTGCTAGTCGTTGGCTATAGGATTAGTCTATCTCCAACGTATATCTGCTAACAGTCAGCATATGTGGAAACTCATTGACGATTTGCTAGAGCTTTCGAGAGTTAGCGGTGACCCGATGGAGCAACCTTTTATTTTACCTTTCCACCCTTCACAAATTATTGGTTATAATAACACCATTGCTTCGTCTCCTCCACACCTGAAAACTATGGCCATCACTACTGATCTAATGATTAGCACTAGTTAAATTACAATTGATGATCTGTTTGCAAACATAAAAATGGCAAAATGGCAGCCATGTGTTTCATTTTTAATGCAAATCCAAACATAAAAATGGCAAAATGGCAGCCATGGGTTTCTTTTTTATGAAAATTCAGGATTGAAGATGGCTAAGGTTAATTATGGCGCTTAGTAAATTTAAGCTGTTAGGAATTGAATTTACATAAATCGCAGCTTGTTTGCCCCCATGCTTGACCCGGGGGATGAAAATAAGTTAGGGGATGCACACCCCTGGTCTACTTTGTTTGTGATTAGGAGGTGATCTAACTAGTGCAATACGGGACAAAGAAAATATTATTATCTGGATTATTGTCTGGGAACATACCAGATGAAACTAATGACCTACTTGTTTTATGGTGTGAACCAGCCAACAACATGTACAAGCAGGCTTGGTAGGCAGTAAGACAGACTTCTAAACGAAAACTGTCAGTATTACACTTACTTTGATGCTTATGATATGTACCGAGTTGGTCGAAAACACAAGAGTATTCCTATGGTCAACTTTGCAAAGATTTCCAGGATAATCCGCACTACAAAGCACCTCCTGTTCACCAAGGTCAACAGGAGGTGCGACCCGTGGCGAATTTAATTCTTAATGGGTCAAGCGCACCTATACTAAAGTCGGTAGTTGAAGCCTGCTTTTCTTATAACCAATTATAATCTCCTGTGCTTGACGCGGAGGATAGTTCAATTGTTTTAACTAGTTCTAGATCTGTTGGGATTAAACCTAAAATTACCTGAATTATACATAACCAACTATCCTCCCAGTCAAAAGCTTCGAGTTAGGAGCTTCGAGTCAGAATAATTGATTTTCCAGGAATTTTTAGGAGAAATTGGCTTGGGAATCCACTAATCGTTATTGCTCCTCCCACTAACCTTGCTAAATTATTGTCCTGATTTCTGAATTTTGGATCATGTATACTCATCAAAATTTGCCCATTACTTACATCAAAATGAGGTAAACTTAAGCTAGTTGTATTTCTATAAGGAGATTACTTATCTCCTAAGACACAATCTTTCTAATCAAGTAGAAAATTATTGATGAATAGATAGGGTAAATCTATGAATAAACCACTGCGAGTTTTGATTGTCGAAGACTCAGAAGATGATGCTGAGTTGCTAGTGGTTGAACTAAAAAATGGTGGCTACGAAGCAATTTATGAACGAGTGGAAGCACCAGGAGCAATGAACGAAGCCCTAGATAATAAAGGGTGGGATCTGGTGATTGCTGATTACTTCATGGCTAAGTTTAGCGCCATTAGTGCCTTACTCCTCTTACAAAAAAAAGGCTTAGACTTACCGTTTATTATCGTCTCCGGCTCGATTAAGGAAAATATGGCAATCGCTGCTATGAAAGCGGGAGCCCATGACTATTTACTTAAACACCAGTTAGCACGATTAGTTCCGGCGGTGGAGCGGGAGTTAAGAGAAGCAAAGGTGCGCAAAAATTACCGGAAGGCAATCAAGAGGTTACAAGACCTGACGTTTTATGACGAATTGACCGGTTTGCCTAATCGGACATTGTTTTTATACTACCTTCGCCAGTGGTTTAAGCCAGTACAGCCAATTCACAATCGCAAATGTCTACCGATGGCATACCCGATTCTACCAACTCTTTGCTGGGATGAACCAATTGTTGGAAACACTCAGAAGGATAATGTATTTGCTGTGCTATGTCTGACTCTCAGTCGCTACCTACTTATCCAATACAGTCTAGGTGATCTACTCAGTGAACAACTCCTAGTTGCTACTGCTCAACGCTTACAGAAATGCATCGGTGATCAGGATATAGTGGCACAGATGAGAGAGAATAAATTTGGGATTTTGCTCTCGAATATCCAAGACTTAGATCAGGTGAAAGAGACAGCTGAGCGTATCCATCAGGAGATTTCCATCCCATTTGAACTCAATGGGCGAGTCGTGTCTTCTAATTGCTACATTGGTATTGTCCTGAGTACCATGGGGTATGAGCAACCGAAAGATTTGCTGCGAGCGGCAGATACGGCGATGTATTATGCCAAATTAGAAGGTATTGGCTCCTCAGAAGTTTTTCATCCTAGTATGCAACAGAGAGCTATTGAGCGACTACAGTTAGAAACCGACTTACAACAGGCAATTAAATACGAAACATTGCATCTGAATTATCAACCAATAGTGTCCCTGACAACGGGCAAAACTATTGGTTTTGAAGCCTTGGCGAGGTGGCAGCACCGCACTCGCATCAAGGTTAGTCCTAGTGAGTTTATTCCGGTAGCAGAAGAAACAGGACTAATTATCCCCCTTGGGGAATGGATTTTGCGGGAAGCCTGCAAACAGTTAAGCTTTTGGCAAGACCAGTTTCCTGATTATTCTTCTTTGAGTATCAGTGTGAATCTGTCTGGTATTCAACTCAACCAACCCCAGCTGATTGACCAGATTGACCAAATCTGCACCACCTTAGAATTGAGTGGGGCGAACTTGAAGCTGGAAATTACTGAGAGTGTGTTGGTAGATAATGCCTCAGTTGCTAGCACTATCTTGCAGAAACTTAAAGACAGAAATATAAAATTGTGTATCGATGATTTTGGCACCGGATACTCATCGTTTTCCTATCTAAATGATTGGCCAATTGATATCCTGAAAATTGACCGTTCTTTTATTAGCAAAGGATTTCCAAAAAATGGCAAAAATTTGGATACGCTAGAAGCGATAGTTAATCTATCTAAAAAGCTCAAAATTGAGGTAATTGCTGAGGGAATAGAAACCCAAGAACAAAAAGACATTTTGCAAAATTTAGGATGTGAATATGGACAAGGATTATTATTTGATGAAGCCCTCACTGCAGAAACTGTGACCAATTTGATGTTAACCAAGCCAGATAGGTTTTGGTAATCGCTATAGTAGGAATTAAGAAAGGCAAAAGGTTATCCCCCAATATTCACCGAAGATCGGGGGGCAAGCTTGCATGTAAAAGAGGCCAAACATGAAACCTGACTTGGAAAACAGATCCTACACTGCAAGAGCTGAGCATAAACTAGGTGATTCAGTCTTGAGCACGTCTTACGACCTAGGAAAATGGGCGTTGCTCAATCAAGTAATGAATAGGAGTAGAGTGGGCATCCTGCCCGCGCGAAATAAGGAGGAAACTGGCAAGATGCCAGTTCTACGCAAGATGCCAGTTCTACGCAAGATGCCAGTTCCACCAAGATGCCCATTCTACCTCACTCTTAAAATCATTCCATTATTCAGCAACGCCGGAAAATGCACTCAAGACAATGGACTGAGCACTCAAAACTCAGCACTCAGTTTGCTTAAACGTTTACTAATTGCCACAGCGGTGCTGTTGGCTGTTGTCCCTACCACAACTAGTTGCAGTCTATTGGAACGGCAGCCTCGGTCAAACTCTACCTTGGTCTACAAAGGACCAGTTAGGCAGGAGGTGAAAGCTGGTTCATTGATACCAGGGACTGATATTCGGTACATCAGTAGGACGGAGGATAAAACTGCTGAAGTGTTGATCAATGGACAGCGGGCATTTAAGCGCAGTGGTGACTCTCTAGACTGGACTGGAAGTCCTCTGAGGGGAGTCGAAATGCGCCTCAACCAGCGGGTATTAGTTTATAGTGATGAACGCCTACAGGCTGGTGGTACTGTTCGTCTAACGGTAGATGGGGTATCTTCTAAACCTGGTTGGGTACCGCAGGTACCGGCTCAAACAAACCCCAGTCTAGTGGTTTACAAGGTTCCAGTTTTATACCGAGTCAAGCAGGGAGAAACAATTCCTGGTACCACTTTGAGTTATACCGGCAAAACCGACAAAGGTGCGCAGTTGGGTGGATTACCGACCGGAGAGTCTCCCTACCGCCAAGGGGGTGACTCGATTAGTTGGCGAGGAGAATTACGCCCTAGAGTTTATCTCGATTTAGTAGTGCGTACTACCTTATATAACGAAGACCGTCTGAATGTGACTGGCTTTGCAACAGTTATCCTAGCAATCGGTGGTTGAGGGTTGTTGGCTCTTGGCGTCCCTTTTTGGAGTTTGGATGTTAGAGTTGAGAGTTGAGATGGCTACTTAAATGGCGGGAAGACCCTACATTGGTCGATGGATAACTCTAATGCGATCGCAACTGATAATCAGCATGCCCTGAAAAAACTGGCGTCGGCAGTAGAAGCCTCTCAGGGACAGTTCAAGCTGATTTTAGCCCGCTGTAATTATATTAGGGTGCGTTTCCGTTTGGTAGCGCAATTATCAACACTCTGGGACCTTGACATTCATACCGTAACCCTTAAGCCATCAGACAACGTGCTCTATGACACCATTCGGTCAATAGTGGGAGAAGAACGCCCTAGTGCTGTGATGGTGTTGGGCTTAGAATCGGTGCAGAATCTAGCACAGATGCTGAGTGTTACTAATCAAGTGCTCGAAGAGTTTCAGAAAAATCTTCCTTTCCCCTTAGTGTTATGGATTACAGATGAGGTTCAGCAGCAACTAACCCAGTTTGCTCCAGATTTCGAGAGTTTGGGGACACCGATAGAATTTGCGATGTTCCTTTGGAACCGCTACGCGATCGCAACAGAAACCTTAATTACTGAACTCAAAGAGACTACCGATGCTATCTTTGACTATATTTTAAAATATAATATTATAGCATATTTTGTCCCTAATGATATAGGTATTCTACGTTACCGGGAAATTGATGCTGCTCTGAAGGATTTACAGCATCGCGGTGAAACCCTAGAACCTGCGCTCAAAGCTAGTATAGAATTCCTTCGCGGTCAACAGGCCTATGCTAACTCTCAGTTGGGTAGTGCAGTAACTCACTATGAGCAAAGTTTGGCATTTTGGCAACCAGCTCAAAGAGAGACTGAGAGATGGGGAGATTACCAGATCAGGAGATCAGGAGATGGGGAAAGTGGGAAAAATGTTTCTTCATCTAATTTAGATAATTTAGAAGATCTAGATAACTTAGAAGATCTAGATAACTTAGAAGATCTAAATAACTTAGAAGATCTAAATAACTTAGAAGATCTAAATAACTTAGAAAACGGGAGTGATACTACGGTCAATGAGATTACCGTTTGTGATCAGCAATTCCTGGAGCGTCAGGGAATCGTCCTGTTTTACATTGGGTTGTGTTATTTCCAGCAGGGGGAAAAGTCTCGGGAACCAGAAAACTGTCTCTATTGGAACGATGCTAGAGGATTATTCCAGCAGTGTCTTGATAGGTTTGAGCAGTTGAATCGTCATGATTTAGTCACTAAGTTGATCAATCAACTAGGTGAGGTGATGCAACGTCTAGAGGATTGGGATGATTTGTATCACTTAGCTCACAATGCCCTAGGGTTACAGCAACGCCAAATCCTATTAGGGGCGCAAGGTCTGGCACCACTAAAAGCCCAAGCTTACGGATTTTTAGCAGAAGTCGCTCTTAACCAATCTCGTTGGCAAGAGGCTAAGCAAAATGCTCAGAAAGCATTAGACACT
The DNA here is from genome assembly GCF_010672095.1 of Moorena sp. SIO3I6. Lineage (NCBI taxonomy): Bacteria > Bacillati > Cyanobacteriota > Cyanophyceae > Coleofasciculales > Coleofasciculaceae > Moorena > Moorena sp. SIO3I6. Next base: position 46,863 of record NZ_JAAHHU010000035.1, read on the forward strand.
ATAGCGACAGTTTCCTCTGGTGTGGCACAAGAGGGCACAGAGGAAACAGAGGAAACAGAGGGTACAGAGGGCACAAAACCATGTCTTAACTCAGGAGTCGGCATTCAGGAGAATGCACTCCAGACAATGCACTCACTTCAAACTAGTCTGTATCTACTACTGTTAGCTCAATCTGAGCAACGGCTAGGTGAAGCTGAAGCTGCACTCCAACACCTAGAACAGGCAAGGGTTATTGCACCTCAGGATAATCCTCGGTTTTACAGTCGGATTTTGCAGGGATTGCGATCGCTTTATTTCCAGCAGGGGCAGTATCTCCAAGCTTTCCAACTTAAGCAATATCAACAATCGTTAGCGCAACAGTATGGTTGGGGAGGGTTTATTGGTGCTAGTCGATTACAGCCACGACAACGGATAAGGTTGGTGGGGTTGCCAACAAATTTGATCGGAGCGCAACGCCTTGCCCCCCTAGAGGAGGAGAATCGAAAAACTATAGCGCTAGAAATTGCGGCATCTGGGCGACAGCAGGATGTGAATCGCTTGATTGAACGGATTGGAAGCAATGATTACAAGCTAATTGTGATTCATGGGGAATCGGGGGTGGGCAAGAGTTCTCTGGTGAATGGGGGATTAGTACCAGGGTTGAAACAGACTGTGATTGGTACAGAAGATGTGTTGCCTGTAGTGATGGCAGTCTATAGCAATTGGGTAGAAGAATTGGGACGGTTATTGGCAGAGGCATTAAATAGAATAAATTTAGAGACATTGCATGGAACATCTCTACAAAGTCCAGATATTATTATACAGCAATTGCGGCAAAATGAACAGCACAATTTGCGGACAGTACTGATTTTTGACCAGTTTGAAGAATTTTTCTTTGTTTACCTGGATAAAGCTGAGCGACGGCAATTTTTTGAATTCCTAGGAGAGTGTCTTAATACTCCGTCAGTGAAGGTGATTCTGTCGATGCGGGAGGATTATCTCCATTATTTACTCGAATGCGATGGACGTTCGCGTAGCGTCGGCTCTGCCGAGAGTCCCGCTTTCAGCGAACGCGCAGCATGGTCGGGTAGCGCTAATCCCATGCTGAGTATGGAAATTATTGGCAATGACATATTGAGTAAGCATGTGCGCTATCCTTTAGGGAATTTTTCCCGAGATGATGCCAAGTCGGTGATTGAGCAATTAACTAAACAATCGCATTTTTACCTGGAACCAGCTTTGATTGAAGAATTGGTACAGGATTTAGCTGGGGAGTTCTCGGAAGTACGTCCGATTGAATTGCAGGTAGTAGGAGCGCAATTGCAGGCGGAAAGTATTACTACCTTGGAACAATATTGGGAAGGGGGTTCAAAGCAAGGATTGATGGCGCGGTATTTGACTGGAGTAGTGGAGGATTGTGGACCAGAGAATCAGCAGGTGGCGGAACTGGTGCTATATTTACTGACAGATGAAAAAGGGAATCGTCCACTGAAGACCAAGGCTGAGTTAGCTAATCATTTAGGAACAGAAGCTGATAAATTAGAGTTGGTGTTAAGGATTTTAGTAGAGTCGGGGTTGGTGGTTAAGGTACCGGATATTGTTGCTCACCGCTATCAATTGGTGCATGATTATCTTGTTTCTTATCTACGACAACCAGAACTGAAGTTAGATGAGTTAATTACAAAACTAAAACAAGCTGATCAGGCTAAGCAGGTATTGGAAAATACTAACCAAAAAGCCACCCATCAGATTAAGATTGGGTCAGCAGTATTGAGCCTTACATGGGTTAAGTAAACGGATAAGTCGTCCTACCTCGACAGGAATATATAGCCCTTTGGACTAATCGCTGCTCTTGTAGAGTGCAAAAACCTGCGTGTAAGGCACCATCTATGTTGCTACACTAAGACAAGACGAGTTAAAAATACGATAAATGAAACAGCAAACCCTAAGCTGATGTGCATTTAAATTGGTTATTCCCTGTTACCTGTTCCGGTGATACGCTGTTCCCTTTGAGCAATTTAGGTATCCCAATCTAAATGCTGAACAGCTTAGAATTTAGAATTCTACATTCTACATTATGCATTCTACATTCTACATTCTGACAGAGAACCTACCCTACGGGAACGCCAAAGGCGAACAACATCCTAACCTTCAACCTTCTAACCTTCAACCTTCTAACCTTGGCCAAAAGGCCACGCTACGCGAACAACCTTCAACATTCAACCTTCAACATTCAACATCCTAACCTTGGCCAAAAGGCCACGCTACGCGAACAACCTTGGCCAAAAGGCCACGCTACGCGAACAACCTTCTAACCTTGGCCAAAAGGCCACGCTACGCGAACAACCTTCAACATTCAACCTTCAACATTCAACATCCTAACCTTCAACCTACCCTACGGGAACGCCAAAGGCGAACAACATCCTAACCTTAAACTACCAAAAAAAAATAGCCGCAGAAATACCTTCCACGGCTAGGAAATTTTACTTATGCCTGAATTTCGTACACCAACCCAGAAATAATCCGATCCGATTGGCCAAAGGCCACCCTACGGGAACAGATTTGATTCTTGGGCTAGGGGGGGAACCCCCCCCTACTAATTTACTTTAATCTAGAATTATGTACTTCGTCATAGTCGTCATGAATTCGCCAGGAATTTCAGTAGGCTGAAGGGGGCTCCAGTCCGAAACTTGGGCATAACGCAGTGCAGAAAGGGTATACATGGTGTTGCTTATTGCCCGGCGGGACCCCTTGAGAATATGCTGAACGGGGTATTTTTTTGGGGAAGGTTCCTGAGGAGTATTACTAGGAATGATCTCCTCAGGATTGTTTTCTGGATTGGGGCGAAAGTTGTCAGGCATAGTTCAAAATTGGTTTTGAAGTGTAGAATATAATCATAACGATTATATTAAAAATTGTCAAGGGTTTTTAGAATTTTTTTTGTGAGGGGTAATTGAAATAAATCGTACAGTAATGGAATGGAAGGTTGTTAAAAAAAAAAGGTAATAGGAAATAGGAAGCGTAATGGTTTTGAGTGACTTTATGAGGTGGAAAATACTTGGTTGTCACTGAGATAGTTGCTACTAACCACGGCACTAACTATCTCTGAGATTCCTGACTTAGACCTAAATGCAACTTACCGCCTTAGTCTGACATTTTTTTACTTTTGTTTGGGGTTTAAATCGGGCGATTGGGTTTGATTTCGGTGGGTTGCACTTTCGTGCTTCGCACCCTATGAGATATGCGATTGACCAAAGGTCACCCTACGCGAACGCACTGTGGCGTTTTGGTGCTGCGGGAGCAGTGACCAGTTTTTCAGTGACCATTGAATTTGCTTATTTGGTAACTGGTCACTGATTTTATCACTGACTACTGATGACTGACTCCTTGGACTGGCTACAAAGGCAAAGGTAGTTATCCCAAATCCGGGTTAATTAGCCCCTTTTTAAGCAAAAAGCAGAGCACCAGAGCAGCTGGAATCGTAAAGGGGCTTTTTGGAGCGGATTTGGTATTATTCCAACGATGCCCACCCCGATTAAACCATTGATTTCGATAACTGATGACTGGTCACTGTATCCATATTGGCTTTGGAGTGCAGGTATTGGGTAGGTGTGTTGTTTGTTTTTCCCTGACAAAGATTACCCTTGGGGGTACTTTTTAAGTGCCTTTTCCGGATTCTTGTTGAAATAGACTGAAGCAAGCATTAAGTCCTTTGGTTTTCTGTTTTAATTTAGTAAATCAACTTTATGGCTAATAAACTCATTCAACTAGAAGATGGCACCTTAGTAGAGGTAGATGTGCCAGAGGAGCAAGTTCAGCAAATTTCTAGTAGATTTGCAGATAGAGTGGATGCAACATTTGAAAAAATTCAACCAATCCTGATCAGTGCTTGCAAACCTATTGCTGACGCATGGGGAGAGATTCACAAGGATCTAAGTATCGAAAAAGCTGAAGTTAGCATAGGTTTGAGCTTTGAAGGAGAAGGAAACCTATACATAACTAAATCAAAAGCGGGTGCTAACTTGACAGTGAAACTGGTTATTAAGCCAAGTGACAAAAGCGAATCATAAGGTAAGGATTCAGGTGTGCAGAGAGGGGATGAGGGAAGGGGGTTCGGGTAAGTGACCCGATGCCGCCATCAGAGCTTGCTCGTTCGCGTAGCGTGACCTTCGGTCAAAGAAATCCATCACCGAAGGTCTTTGGAAGCCGCAAGTTTGGACGACGGTAAGTAGATTAGCGGTCTGCTCGAAATCTTCGAGAGAACGAGAGCCATCACTGACCTTACCCTTAGTTACCACCAAAGCTAAATACCTCTGAGCAAGGTTGTTATCCGGTAGGACTTGGGGATGATCTAAAAAATACCACCATTGGGATGCCTTCTATTTGAGGGAGCGCAAAAGTTTTCCGGCTTCGGCTCCGGCTGCCGAACTCCAGGTTTGAAGACTCACCTGTATCTGAGTTTTCAATCCCCTGACCCACTGTTGGTAGTCCCTCTCATCTCCATTCTCTTGCCAGAGGTGATCATGGCCAAATGCTTCATCGATCGATCAGACTCACGAGCACTTCTACAATAGCTCGGTTGTGTTTTCCGGACTGCTTGATTAATCTGGGAAAGTGACGGGGGATAATGGAATCAGGCCACAGTACACTGGCACTTCCCCCACAGTGGTCGCACTGACAATGATGGCGTTGGTATTATACAATTTCTATGGGGCGCGACCCTAGCTGGGGTACTTGATGGGTTTCGACTTTGAGCGTCTCCTCCAGACTCCCAACCCAGGCGGGGCATTGTTGGGGGCGGAGTATTTCACAGGGGTCTACTCGTCCAAACCCTTTGCGGGTCTTGCTTTTGTGACCGGGCTGTCCTCCGGGCTTGTTTTTGGTGGGTTGGTCTGATTCCGAATCCGCCTTGGGTGCATCTCAAAGTTGTAAATCTATAGCTCAGGGAACTGGAGAAGTGTTTTAGCCTTCAATCGGAGTATTTTGGCAAAAGTGAGATGCACCCTCCGCCTCAAGCTTCTTTTGGGACTTTTTGAGTAGGTTCCTTCATGGGGGTTTTGATGAAGTCTGACTATTTAGGTCTCTGCTCTAGTTGCTTCTTTTGCTCCACTACCAGCTTGACCAGTTCTTTTTTGGACAACTGGTCATATTCAGTGGTTTGAGGGATCCGAGAGAAGCTAAACATTCTTATGATGATTCTCCGGCTTCACCCTGACCTTTGTCAATCCCATACCTGAATCCTTACATCATAAGTAGCACCTGACTGCAATGAACTGGAACTTAAAAAACCTGGACTGGGAAGAACCAGAAAAAGAGTTTGAGGAACTGTCTGTTGTCCACATTCAAAGCACAGATCCCAAAAAAACTGATTTCGGTTCTGGATTTATTTTTTTTGAAGACGAAGAGGGAGCCTATGTATTAACTTGTGCCCATGTAGTCAGAGACGTTGGAGGAATAGACCAAGTTAAAGTCGAGAACCGTCATGCAACTGTTATTTATCATAGTGAAAATGGTTATGCTGATGATCTGGCTATTTTAAAAGTTGAAGGGTTGAAAAATTTGCCTAATTTACCTTTGGGAAATTTCCGTCGAGAGCTTTCTAATAGAAAATTTTTGACCAAATTTAGAATACACGCTTACTCAGAGTTTGATTCAAGAAATAGGATTTATTCCCTAGATAATCTTCAAGGTTATCTAGGGGATAAAAAAAGACTAAAAGGACAAAATCAGCCATCAAAAGTAGATAGTTGGATACTAAAGATTGATCAAGACCACTTTTTAAAACCTGGCAATAGCGGTTCACCTGTAATAGATACTAGAAGCTACAATGTTTTGGGCATTGTTACCCACTTAGAAGGTAAGGGTCAAAATAAGGGTAAAGTTGGCATAGCAGTTTCCATAGCAACTTTGGAAGAAGTTTGGGAGGAAATACCACCTGGATTATTGAGAAAAGTATACTACCTAGAGCCGCTCAGTGAATTGCTAAAAACTATTTTTACCACTGAAGATAAACTTTGTAATAGCTTTTATCCGGTTTTTCCAGAGGTTTTCGAACCGAAACTTGATATAAAGATTCTAGTTAGAATCGAGTACTTAGTTATATACTGCCATCGCCATAATGAGCTAGATAAACTGATTGATATTATCAAGAATACATCTCAGAAAAAATATAAAAAATGGATTTGTAAAATAGATCCTAGCTATAAAAAAAAACTATTATCAAAAAAAACTATTATCAAGCATTACTATGAATCTAAAATTTGTGTGCTTATTCGAGGTTTATTTATAAAAAGTAGCCAAACGGAAAACAGCAGACTTGAAATTGAATGCTTAGGTGACTACCCTGAATCACCGGAAGTAACTGAAGCAAGAATTCGAGCTTTATTAGGACATTTGAGAGCCAATGGTGAAAAAATAGACCGTGGACAAGTCAAACTCATAGTTGTGAAGAAGGGCAGTGTAAAAATCGAGATTGAATTACCTTCAGAAGCCCTCGATAAACTTATAGAATTATACGAGCAAGATAGGTCTGTATTGGAGCGTGAATTAGGCATTAGTTACCTGACTGAAATTCTTAAGGAACGCTTCAAGATAAAAAACATTCAAGCACTGTTAAAGCAAGGCTTTGAAACTGAAGAAATACTTGCTATTTGTAATGATAATTTTAGCCCTGTGGCGGAGTTAATAAATCCGGGAAGCAGCAAAGTAGAGATTATTAATAGCCTCATTGAATACTTGCGCCAAAAATCCCAAATTCAGGACTTTTTAAGCCTTGCTAGAAAACGCAAACCCCAAGCCTATGAAAAATTTCGTCCTTATTATAAAGTTCCTAGAAGACCATCTGGGAGAGCTAGACGAAGAGCTAATTCTACTTTTCAGACACGCGCAAGGATGGTACTGGCTGGAGTTATGGGAGTAGGAGTATCAACTCTCGGTTACTTTGCGTTATTTCAGCTCACTCAACTGCTCAGTAGCTCTACTAGCAATGATGTTATTTTACAAATCATAGGACTTGTGCATGGGCTAGGACTGATTGCTTTAGGGGATATCACAGGTCAGGCAGTACTAATACCTACAGGAGGTAGAAGGGGAAACGCAGTAGGTCGTTTGGCTATCTTTTCTTATTTTGCTGGCTTGGTAATATTTTTCTTCTGGAATTTTGTTATGCCACAATTATTAGCTGTTGGTAACCCCTTCATTTTCATTTTATCCTCACTTATTGGTTTCTTGCTAGTTTTTGTGGGGTCTTTTCTTAATGACCCACGCACCTTGCTATCTTTATTATCTACAGGTACTAGTTTGGGCTTAGGTAGTTATCTTGCGTATCAGCGTACTCGATAGATAGGTATAAAATGCTAACTAATAATTGAAATCAAAATCCCCCCTAACTAACCACCTTCACCGTAATACTCCCAATCCCATACTGCCCCCTTAAAGCAGCCATCGTCCTCTCAATCAGACAATAGTCCAACCTAACATTAGACCCACTCACCGACAACACCTGCAACTACTCCGGCTGCAACTCCAACGGAATATCCTCCAGGAAATCTACCCCAATTTCCCCTAACAACTGAAGTTCCCCGAAAAGTTATTGACAAAACCATTAACTGGAAAGCTTTTCAGCCATTTTTAGACAATCGCTATTGGGTACATGTGAAAGGAAATTTTGAAAGCGATGCATCCCTATTGCCTATTGCCTCTTGCCTTAAAACCCTGAGGGGGTGACAACAAGGCTAAAAACTAGACAGGGTCTAGGGTGACCGGGTGACCGGGTGTGGGGAAAATAGAAGGGAATTTGGAGTAACCCGGTGCAATTTCCTTGGCCTTTAGGCCACGCTGCGCGAACGGTCCGAAACCTGATTCAACCGTCTCTTCTTGATGCAGTCGCTCATGGGGGAAACCACGGCAGTCGCTCATGGGGGGAACCCCCAAGACCGCGCTGCCTCCCCAAGACCGCGCTGCATCGCTACCAAACTGGCCAGCTCCTGATGTTTACCTACACCCTTGCACCCGGTCACCCCACACCCAGTAAGGTTTTTAACGCTGTTTGTCACCCCCTCAGCCCTTTGGGTTAGCGGGAGACAGGGCGTATAAAGTCCCGTGAAAACTAGGGATCCCCCCTAACCCCCCTTAGTAAGGGCAGGGCTGTTTCAAAGAAAAATAAGTTAACGAGAAAAGGAGATAGGGGGAACCCACCCCTAACCCCTCCCAGGAGGGGTTAGGGGTGGGTCCCCATCTATTTTTGGCCAGAATGAAACAGCCCTACCTTAGTAAGGGGGGGAGCGGACGCAGGTGACCCACACAGCCCCTCAGGAATTGCGTCCAGTTGACACTCCACACGGAATCTTTTAAAATGTAAGAATGGTTGAAAAAGCTTACCGTTACCGTTTTTACCCAACTCCTGAACAAGAGAATCTGTTGAGGAGAACTCTAGGCTGTGTAAGACTTGTTTACAACAAAGCTTTAGACGCCAGGACAAAAGGATGGTACGAACACCAAAAAAGGATTAGTTACAAAGAAACTTCCTCAATGTTGACAGGATGGAAAAAAGAGGATGACTTGTTTTTCTTGAATGAAGTCAGCTGTGTTCCACTTCAACAGGTGCGACCCGTGGCGAATTTAATTCGCCAACGGAAAGCGCACCTAAGGGATTAAGGCATATCCAAACTGCTTTTACTAATTTCTTTGCAGGTCGTGCTAAATATCCGAATTTTAAGAAAAAACGCAACGGTGGTAGTGCAGAATTTACAAAATCGGCATTTAAATGGAAAGATGGCCAGATCTATCTGGCTAAATGCAAAGAACCTTTGCCTATTCGTTGGAGTCGTCAGTTACCTGCAAACTGCAATCCAAGTACCGTTACCGTCAACTTAGATCCATGGGATCGGTGGTATATCTCAATTAGATTTAATGACCATAGAGACTTGAGTTTGCCTCTAACGGATAAGCAAGTTGGTTTTGACTTGGGGATTACCAGTTTAATCACGACCAGTGACGGGGAAAAGATGGCTAATCCCAAGCATTTCAAAAAACTAAAGAAAAAACTGGCTAAATACCAAAAGGCTTTGTCACGAAAACAAAAAGGTTCTAACAATCGTTACAAAGCAATATTAAAGGTAGCTAAGATACACGCAAAAATTAAGGACACTAGAAAGGACTTTACTCACAAGCTAACTACTCGACTGGTCAAAGAAAACCAATTGATTGCGTTTGAGGATTTAGCAGTGAAAAACATGGTCAAAAATCACAAACTAGCTCAGGTAATCAGTGATGCTAACTGGGCCGAAATAATCCGTCAAGTCAAATATAAATCAGAGTGGTACAACCGTAAAGCTATTTCTATTGACAGATGGTTCCCCAGTAGTAAGCTGTGTTCTGTATGCCTTAATCGTGTCGAATCTTTGCCTTTGAGTATTCGAGAATGGGATTGCCCATCTTGTAACACTCATCATGTTCGCGTAGCGGCTCCTACGGAGCATCGCGATATTAATGCATCAATTAATATTTTGGCGGCAGGGCTTGCCGTGTCAGTCTGTGGAGCGACCGTAAGACCTCAAGAGAGTAAATCTCGGAAGGCTGGTGCGAAAAACTCCCCGTCCCGGAGAAAGAAGCAGAAACCTAAGTCGTGAGTCGCGAGGTACCCCCGCTATAATCGCGCTTATTTAGCGGTGGGAGGATGTCAATAACGCTACTGTAGAGTTGGCCAAGCCCAATCACCAAGGTTATCAGGCGGCTTTGGAGCACCAACAAGCGGTTTATGCCTATATTCTCGATCTGGCTCAGGCTGCAGGCATTACTGATCCTGAATTATTGGCTCGACAGTTTTTACTGCTTGTGCAAGGCTCAATTGTGGTGGCGATGATGGAGGGGAATTCGATAGCAGCAGCACAAGGGAAAACCGTTGCTTCAGCATTATTAGGGAGTAGGGAGTAGGGAGTAGGGAGTAGGGAGTAGGGAGTAGGGAGTAGGGAAGTCAGAAGAGGGAATAGGGAAATGCGATCGCACTTGTTTGTGGAGGGTTGAGGGTCAATAAAAAAAACCGTTGCGTCAATGGTCTAAATTAAATCAAGATCAACTATGAGCTAGTCAACTTTTAGTCGTCATAGCAACCAGCACTCCCAGTAATTCATCCACAGGTGTTAGATAGCGGTCATTAAGATCCACCATCGCCTTGCCTTCTGGTGTCAGAGCCAGGAATCGCCACACTTGTCCCGTCGTAACAGTTCCATATACTGTTCGCTCAGCCATCTCTGGCTCTTTTTGGTTAACCAATAGAGCTGCATACATTGTGGCGAGGCATTGAGGGAGTCCTTCATTAATATTTTCGTTTTTTGCCTCTACCACTACCACCACTGGAGCTTTGATCGTTAACAAAACTCGCGGAATTCCCCACCTCTGCGACGGGTGTTGAAGTTACCATAAGTAGAGGGTCGCCTTTATGGTTGGTCGGCTACTCGTCCCAGGGTTAAATCTTTATGATTAAGGCGACCCTCTACTAAGGTTTCGTCTCTGGGATGGATAGCGAGACGATGGAGGCGCGCTTGACCTTTGAAGAATTAAATTACGGGGTCGCGCCTCAACTTGTGATGACAAATCATCACGATTTATGTTAGAATAAAGTTGGTTGCTGACCCGCCTGACTGACTAAAAGGCTACCTTACAAATGGTTTAATATCTTATCAGTTTTTAGACCATTAGGTGTACAAAGTACTAGCTCCAGATCAGGGTTTGAAGTTACCGTAAGTAGAGTGGAGCCTTAATCAAACAGTTTTAACCCTTTTATGCATAGCCGACCAACCATAAAGGCTCCACTCTACTAAGGTTTCGTCTCCGGGAAGAGACAAACCCCGGCTGGTTGACCATAGAGTCGTAATTCCAAGGTGAGTCTGTCGAAGAAAGAAAACTATACGTCTGCGGAAGGCGGACGTCTGCCTGTGGACGCTGAGTAAGACCAATTCCAGCTTGCTGGTTGAGGCGTCGGGGACGCGCGCGGGAAACCCGTTCGCGTAGCGTCGGCTTCGCCGATAAGACGAATAAGACCGTCCCTGAATTGACCTGAGAATTGGAAGCCCCAACCTCAGCCAAGCAGGTTGGGGTACTTCACCTTATCTGGGTTATCAGTAAGGATGAAATCAAAAAATCCAGTAAGTCCCTGTGCTGGATCTACATTAAAGTTTTTGCCAGAAAACAGACTAATACGAGGGTTTATGACTGTAATTTCACTTAAAATAGGAGCGATTAGATATTCAGAGCGAGCTTTTTCAGTATTGATAGCAGTTGCTAGTGGCACAAAGCGTCTGAGAGCTTCCTGAAGAAAGTCACTGGGGTAAATTGGGTCTGCTTGAATCAGAGATGGCACAGGTTCTAGCATATCAATCCCTAGAGAAGCTAGTGTGTCTAGAGATTTAAAATCACTATAAGACATTCACATCTCTCCTAGGTTTTAAACTTGACACTTGTTACTTGTTACTTGTCAAAGGTCAATTTTAAAGTAATACTTAACACTTAACAAGTAATAATAATTCAGCCAAATAATCGATAATTCCTGGAAATAATACCGAATTGTTTGGCTGCTCAAGCTCTTATTTATAGCTAATTAACCTGGATTTATACCTTAAAAATTACTAACTCAGAAACGCAAGGTACTAGACTTGGTGTAGCTTTCGTCCCCCGCCCCAAGCACGGGGGTTTTCAGCTTTCAAGAACTCTTCATAAATATGAAAGAGAAGATGGAAATTAGGACAAAACCAATAACGAGATTCTCGACAGGTAGGGTAGATTGAGGGTTTTCAAGAAAATTAACTGTCGGTCTGACCACATTTTCCAGATTTATGGGATTGTTAAACTGGACTTCTTGGAAATAAGAATAACTAGGTTCATAACTAGGCTCTTGGGGATTGATAAACACTAGAGAAACAGCTTGATCCATCGGACTCACTTCGGCTAATTCTTCAAAAACCAAGTTACGGCTACCGTTAGCAGTCCTGGCGATGGCTGGACTGGTTGAGTTATAATAGATATCTGTGGTGAGAGACACTTGACTAATAATTATTACTATTGGTAAGGTTACAGGTAAAGCACCGCCTAGGCTATAGGGGTTTCTAGCCCAATCTTAGCATTTATAGATAGGATTTATAGATAGGATTTATACATAAGTCAACTGCGAAGACAGGAAGAAAAATAAGCTCAAAGGAAGTTTAGGGGCTAAGACTGTTGGCATTTTGCTCTTATCAGCACGAGACCGATGTACACAGATACCAAATAGACTCAGATTAGTCGATCGGTTAGCCTATCCGGTATCTGTGTGTAAAAATCCATGGTGTGCTTTTCTGGTTGATCAAATGCATTCAGGGGGGAGATACTCTTAAACCGTCATTAATCGGGATAATCCGGTATAAAACGGTCAAGGTGCAATTTATTGTTGCCTGAGGGAGGAGTGGTAGTCAGCAATTGGAGTTAAGCCTTCCACTCATCTTTCTAGG